>VBNY01000398.1 GCA_005877705.1 Gammaproteobacteria bacterium | reverse complement strand
GGGGCACCACCTTGGACACTCGATTCATTGTGTAGATGTATTGAGCCATGGAGCGTCACGCGTGAGCACGGGGATTGAGAGTCTCGAGTTTGCGCGGCGCATTATGGTCGAGCGAACCGCGGTTGGCGATGGTCGGGCCTCACCGCTGTGTTAGGCTTCGGCCGTAAGATCGTCGCCCGGGAGCTGCAGCGCTCAAATGAACAGCAACGTCGCGGTAGTCGTGAGCGAGCGCCTGGCTCGCTACGGTTTCGGTGACGGCCACCCCTTCGGTCCCGATCGGCATGCCGCTTTTGTCCGCGAGTTTGAGGCGCGCGGCCTGGATCGGCGCGTGCACGTGCTCGAGCCACGCGTGGCCTCCGAAGATGAACTGCGCGCCTTTCACACGCCGGCTTACGTGGACTTCGTGCGCGAACGCTCGGCCAGCGGACAGGGGTTTCTGGATGCGGGCGATACGCCCGCCTTCCGCGGAGTCTTTGAGGCGGCTGCCTGCGTCGTGGGGGCTACCCTGAATGCCGCCGCTGCCATCATGCAGCAGGAGTGCCGCCGCGCTTTCGTGCCCATTGCCGGGCTGCACCACGCAGCGCGCGACCGCGCAGCCGGCTTTTGCGTGTTCAACGACTGCGGTGTGGCTATCGAGCTGCTGCGCAACGAATCGGGACTGAAACGGGTCGCTTACGTCGATATCGACGCACACCATGGAGACGGAGTCTTCTACGCGTTCGAGGACGACGCCGGCGTCATCTTTGCCGACATGCACGAAGACGGACGCTACCTGTATCCCGGCACCGGCTCGGCCGAGGAAACCGGCCGCGGCGCGGCCCAGGGCACCAAGCTCAACCTGCCTTGCGCCCGAGTTCATCATTCTCCAGTGCGGCGCCGACAGCCTCGAAGGCGATCCGATCACCCATCTGCGCTTCACGCCGAAGGCTCACGGCCGGGCGGCGCGCGAGCTCGCGGAGCTTGCGGACCGACTCGGCCACGGGCGCGTGCTTGCCTTGGGGGGCGGGGGCTACAACCGCGGCAATATCGCGCACGCCTGGACCGCGGTCGTGGAGAATCTGCTGTAGGGGTACAATTTTTGCCTTGCCTCACCGGCGACCTCGTAAAGGCGCGCGCATGTTCCGGACCACCATGGTGATCGAAGGCTTCGACCCGGAGCTGGCCAAGGCTCTCAAAGGCGAGCGCCGGCGCCAGGAAGAGCACGTCGAGCTCATCGCCTCCGAGAACTATGCGAGCCCGCGCGTGCTCGAAGCCCAGGGTTCGGTTCTCACCAACAAGTACGCGGAAGGCTACCCCGGCAAGCGCTACTATGGCGGTTGCGAGTACGTCGACGTGGTCGAGCAGCTGGCGATCGACCGGGCGAAGCAGCTTTTCGGGGCCGCATACGCCAACGTTCAGCCGCATTCCGGCTCCCAGGCGAACGCCGCGGCGTACCTGGCCCTCGTGCAGCCGGGCGATCCCATCCTCGGCATGAGCCTCGACCACGGCGGCCATCTCACCCATGGCGCCAAGGTGAATTTCTCCGGCAAGTACTTCCGTGCGGCGCAGTACGGCATCCGCCCCGACACGGGCGAGATCGACTACGAGCAGGTGCAGCGCCTCGCGGAGGAGCACCGGCCGAAGCTGATCATCGCCGGCTTCTCCGCCTACTCGCGCGTGATCGACTGGGCGCGCTTCGCCGCGATTGCCAAGAGCGTCGGCGCATTCTTTGTCGTGGACATGGCGCACGTCGCCGGGCTGGTCGCGGCCGGCATATACCCGAACCCCGTGCCGCACGCGGATGTCGTGACGACCACGACTCACAAGACGCTGCGCGGTCCGCGTGGCGGGCTGATCCTCGCACGCGCGAACGAGGAGCTCGCCAAGAAGCTCAACTCGCTGGTGTTCCCCGGTACGCAGGGTGGCCCGCTGATGCACGTCATCGCCGCGAAGGCGGTGGCATTGCTCGAGGCGCTGCAGCCGCAGTTCAAGGACTACCAGCGCCAGGTGCTCGCGAACGCGCGCGCCATGGCCGCGCGGCTCGCCCGACACGGCTACCAGATCGTATCGGGCGGCACGGACAATCACTTGTTCCTCATGAGCCTCGCCGACCGCGACATCACCGGCAAGGATGCCGATGCCGCACTCGGGCGGGCCAACATCACCGTGAACAAGAACGCCGTGCCGAACGACCCGCGCCCGCCGATGATCACGAGCGGACTGCGCATCGGCACGCCGGCATCCACGACGCGCGGCTTCAAGGAGCAGGAGATCGAGCAGGTGGCCGACTGCATCGCGCAGGTGCTGAACGCCGGGGGCGCGCCAGCGGCGATCGAGCGCGTGCGCCCGCAGATCGTCGAGCTCTGTCACCGGTTTCCGGTTTACGGGGCGTAAGAGCGCCGCGAGACGCGCCGCATGCACTGTCCTTTCTGCGGCCATGTCGAGACGAAAGTCACCGACTCGCGCCTGGCGGGCGAGGGACGGCAGATCCGCCGCCGCCGGGAGTGCCTGTCGTGCGGTGAGCGATTTACGACCTTCGAGACCGCCGAGCTGCTCATGCCCGTGGTCGTCAAGGGCGACCGCAGCCGCGAGGCGTTCGATGAGGCGAAGCTGCGCGCCGGCATGGAGAAGGCGCTGGAGAAACGGCCGGTGCCGCGCGAGCAGGTCGATGAGGCCGTGAGCCGCATTGCTCACAAGGTGCGGGCCTTCGGTGATCGCGAGGTGCAGTCGCGGGCAATCGGCGAGCTTGTGATGGACGAGCTGCGGCAGTTGGACGAAGTCGCCTACGTGCGCTTCGCGTCCGTCTACCGGCAGTTCGAGGACGTCGAGGCGTTTCACGAAGAGATCCAACGGCTGCGCAGCCAACGATCCGCGGTGCCGGTGGAGCGGGAGCAGCAGCGCGCGGGCAAGCGCGAGCGGCGCCGAGAGGTGAGTCGCGATCAGCTGCCGCTGCTTCCGGCGGATGCTCCTGCGCCGCCGGAGACCAACGCGTCGAACGAAACCAAGTAACCCCGAGTGCGAGCTTCGCGGGACTAAGAATGTTTAGCGATTTCGACGGCTTTGCAATGACTCGCGCTCTGGCGCTCGCCGCGCGTGGTCTCGAGACGACGCATCCAAATCCGCGCGTCGGCTGCGTGATCGCGCAGGGCGAGGAGTTCGTCGGCGAGGGCTGGCACGAGCGCGCGGGCGAAGCGCACGCGGAAGTTGTGGCGGTGCGCGCTGCGGGCGCGCGGGCGGCCGGTGCAACTGTGTACGTCACACTCGAGCCTTGCAGCCATCACGGACGCACACCACCCTGCGTAGACACCCTCATCGGCGCACGTGTCGCGCGTGTGGTCTTCGCCGTCGAAGATCCCAACCCACGTGTCAAGGGGCAGGGCGCTGAGGCTCTGCGCCGCGCAGGTATCACCGTCGAGTCGGGCCTCATGGAGCGCGAAGCGACAGAGCTCAACGCGGGCTTCATGAAACGCATGCAGCACGGCCGCCCCTGGGTGCGAGTCAAGCTGGCCATGAGCCTTGATGGCCGCACCGCGCTCGCAAGCGGCGCAAGTCAATGGATCACGGGGGAGGCTGCGCGTGAGGACGCGCAACACTGGCGCGCGCGCAGCTCCGCGGTCATGACCGGTGTTGCCACGGTGCTTGCCGATGACCCGCGACTCGACGTGCGGCTTCCGGGTGACCGGCCTGATGGCAAGAAATGGCAACCGCTACGCGTCGTGCTTGACAGTTGGTTGCGCACCCCGGCCGTCGCGCGATTGTTCACCACTGGCGGGGATGTGTTGATTCTGACAGCCCAGACCGCGGCGTCGAAGAGGTGCCCAGCGCCGCGGGCCGACTTGACTTGTCCGCGGTGCTCGATCGGCTGGGCGAGCTCGAGGTCAACGAGCTGCTCGTCGAGGCGGGCCCAACGCTCGCGGGCGAGCTGATTCGTCAGTCGCTGCTGGACGAGCTGCTGCTCTATATGGCCCCGAAGCTGCTCGGCCCGCAGGGGCGGCCGCTCGTCGAGCTGCCGGAGCTGGCGAAATTACAGGACGCTCGCAGCTTCACCCTCGTTGACGTGCAGCGGCTGGGCGAGGACGTGCGTTTGCAGGTGCGGCCGGTCCTCGATCTGATCGCAGCGCAGTCAAGTAGGGAGGGTTGATCTTGTTCACCGGAATCGTCCAGGACGTCGGCAGAGTACAGGAGCTCGGCAAACGCGGCGGCGATGCGCGCATGGTCGTTGCGTTCGAGCGCCTCGATCCCGCCGGCATTCGGGTCGGCGACAGCATCTGCGTGCAAGGCGTCTGCCTGACGGTAACCGAGCTGCTCGGCCGCGCCTTCGCCGCGGATGTCTCGCGAGAGACCCTCTCGTTGACGACGCTCGGTGATCTCGCGGTGGGCTCCCCCTTGAATCTGGAGACGTCTCTTAGAGCCGGTGACCCGCTCGGCGGCCATCTCGTGTCGGGACATGTCGACGGAGTGGCGCAGGTTGTCGCCATCAGCGGCGACGCGCGTTCATTACGCCTGAAGATCGCGGTCCCATCAGAGCTCGCGCGCTACATCGCGCGCAAAGGTTCCATCACCGTAGACGGCGTGAGCCTCACTATCAACGAAGTTGAAGACGCCATCTTCGGCGTCAACATCATCCCGCACACACAGGCTGTAACGACGCTAGGCAGGCTAACCGTCGGCGTGCGCGTCAACCTCGAAGTTGATCAAGTGGCTCGATATGTCGAGCAGCTTTTGCCGGGTTTTAGCGACCTTCGCCGCCAGCAGGATGATGTATTGTAAATAAACACCCTCGCGCTGGGCATAGCGGGGTCACAAACCACCCGCAATGCGGGTTGTACCTGCCTGCCCGGCGCGGCGACGCCTGCCTAAAGTAGCGGGCCGAGGCCTCCTCGGGTCTCTTCGGCGTAGACGTCATCGCAGCCGTCTCGGCTTCTCTAGCCTAGCTGGAGTCCATCACGTTGCAGCCTCTGATGCCATGGATGGGCCTGCCATACCGTTCGAACTTCCGGGCCCGCTGCCCGCGGCATGGGAAAAATTTTCCACCGGGGGTGGGCTCGCCGTCGGGTTCACGATGTTCGCGGCGCTCTGCGGTTCGCCCAGAACATCACGTTGGTGGATGTAATCCCTGCGCCGTGCGGCATGTTATGGCGTACGCACGGGCCAAACCTTTACGGCACGGCGCTTGCTGTCGGTCATTCACGAACCATGGGTGCGAGTTAGTCTTCGGCAGCGTGCATCTGTCGAGACTAGGGATTTCGGCTATCAATTCGTGAGTCCCCTTGACGTGTGAGTCGAGCAATGTTGCCTGGGAAGGAAGATCATCGGCCGGCGATTGCCGGGGCTCGATCGCGACTGTCGGGCAGTAATCGGGACGGCGCGCGGTTCTTGCGATCAGGGCTGCTCGGCGGTGCGGCTGTGGCGCTTGTGATGGCGGCGCCGGTACCGGCTGCGGAAGTGTCGGCCCCGTGCCCAACAGCCGCGCCGGTGGCACGCCGCGCCGCGGCAGAAGACAGTTGGTTACAGCGGCAAATTCGACGCTTCAGCGGGTATCCGCACCTGGATCGCGCTTATCGCCTCATGAAAGAGGGCAAGGCACAGGAGGCAACGGACGAGCTTGCCAGCTACTTGCGCCGGGATCCATACGATGCAGCTGCTCGGCAAACCTACCTCATCCTGCTATACCAACAAGGTAGGTACGCGGAGACGGCGTGCCAAGCGACCTCGCTGTTGAAGGATGAGTCGTCGTGGAGCGGATCGGTATTGGTGTATCGGGCGCTCGCCGAACAGAGTCTCGGACAGACCGCTCGGGCGCTCAGGGACTTTCGCGATGCCGCGGCAAACCTGTCGGCGCCGCG
>VBNY01000397.1 GCA_005877705.1 Gammaproteobacteria bacterium | reverse complement strand
GCGCTCGTATCGTTGCCATGCTGTGTTCCGAGGTGTCAAGCTATTCTTGACACCTATATGGCACCTTTGCAACTGAAGAACTCCCCGGAATACGCAGAAATCCCGCAGCAACACCCGTGACGGAAAACACTGTAAAACTAGCCATTTCTTCCGAAAAACAAAGCACTTTGTTGGATCGGCGGGTGTCGGTGGCCCCGATGATGGACTGGACGGACCGCCATTGCCGCTATTTTCTGCGCGGCTTCTCCCGGCACGCGCTGCTCTATACGGAAATGATCACCGCCGCCGCGATCCTGCGCGGCGACCGCGATCGCCTGTTGGCTTTCGATCCGCAAGAGCGCCCGCTCGCATTGCAGCTGGGCGGCGCCGACCCGCGGGAACTCGCGGCCGCGGCGCGCGCAGGCGAGGAGGCCGGCTACGATGAGATCAACCTCAATTGCGGCTGCCCGAGCGATCGAGTGGCGAGCGGCGACTTCGGCGCGTGTCTCATGCAGGAGCCGGCCAGAGTTGCCGATTGTGTGGCGGAGATGCGCGCGCGCGTGCGAGTGCCCGTTACCGTGAAGATGCGCGTCGGTGTCGTGAATGCTTCGGCGGCACAGGCACGCGAGGCTGTCGCCCGGTTTGATGACGCGGACCTCGAAGCGCTGCGCGAGTTCGTGAGGAGTGTGGCGGATGCCGGGTGCGAGGTGGCCATCGTCCATGCGCGCAAGGCTGTGCTCGGCGGCCTCTCACCCAAGGACAATCGCGAGATTCCGCCTCTGCGCTACGACGTGGTCAAGGGGCTGAAGCAGTGCTTTCCTCGCTTGCCGATCGTCGTCAACGGGGGCTTGCGCGAGTCGCGGACCGTCCTGGAGGCGCTGACCTGGTGTGACGGGGTGATGCTCGGCCGGGAGGCGTACCACCGGCCGTTCGTGCTTGCCGACCTCGAGCGCGCGCTGTATCGGGATGCTCCCGAAGTGCCTTCACGTGAGGAGCTGCTGGAGCGGATGGCGCGCTACGCGGAGCGCGAGCTCGCACGTGGCGGACGCCTCGCGGCGATTACGCGCCACATGCTTGGGCTCTATGGCGGAGAGCCCGGCGCCCGCGAGTACCGCCGACTCCTCAGCGAGGGCGCCCGCTCCCCGGGGGTCGGGCCTGAGCTGCTCCGACAGGCGATTTCAAGCGCCCGCGCGCGAGGCAGCCAGTGCGCCACGCGGCCAGTCTAGTGCGAACCAAACGCTTGCGCGCCTGTTGTGTCTCAGGCAGGCAGTAGCCCGCCTGGCGAGGCGCAATGTCAGGGATCTTTGCCCCGACCTTGATCGGTAGCGGGGGCGAGACGCTCGCGTATAATCCCGTCTAAGTGGTTTTCCCACCGGGAGTTTGTACCGGCCGGCTGCACGGTCAGCCGGTACCGCATGGGCAAGGATATCGAACTCGCCATACTGTTTGCCGATGTCGTCGGCTCGACCCGGCTCTACGAGCTCATGGGCGACTTGCGCGCGCGCGACATGGTCGCGATCTGCATCGAGGTGATGCGAAGCGCGACCGAGCAGCACCAGGGCACGGTCATCAAGACGATGGGGGATGAGGTCATGGCGACCTTCCCCAGCGCCGACGAGGCGCTGAACGCGGCCGCGCAGATGCAGCAGCAGATCTCGACCCACGCACAACTCAAGCTCGACGGCCAGCCCGTGGCGATACGGATCGGCTGTCATTACGGTCCCGTGATGCTCGAGAACCGCGACGTGTTCGGCGCCACGGTCCACACCGCGAATCGCATGACGAGCCAGGCCAAGGCCACGCAGATCATCACCACAGCCGCGACGGTGGAGCGGCTGTCGCCCGAGTGGCGCGCGTCATGCCGCCAGATCGATATCGCGACGCTCAAGGGTCAGGGGAGCGAAGTCACCCTCTACGAGGTGCTGTGGCAGTCGGAAGACGTGACGAGCATGGTGCCGGCGATTGCGATGAAGTCGCGCCCGGTGCGGCTCATGCGTCTGCGGCTGCGGTGTCAGGACCAGGACATCCTGGTCGATGAGCAGAAATCGAGCATCACCATCGGGCGCGCGGAGGACAACGACGTCGTCATCAAGGGCAACCTGATCTCGCGCCTGCACGCCCGCATCGAGATCAACCGCAACAAGTTCGTGCTCATCGACCAGAGCACCAACGGCACGTTCGTGCAGACCGCGGACGGTGAGGAATCGTTCGTGCGCCGGGACAGCCTGCAGATCAAGGGCGAGGGGATGATCGGCCTGGGGCGCTTGCCGGAGCAGGACTCGCCGCAAACGATCCGCTTCTCGTGCGAAGAAGGCTGAACTTGGTTTATGCGCTGAAAGTGGCCTGCGGCCCTTTCAGCCTGTGAGCAAGGCCCGCGATGCGGTAAGTCCGCGGCAAGAGGCGTGGCTTTTGCCGCTGCCTAGTCCATTAGGCCCTGCTCGGTTGCCTTCAGCTCCTGAAGCAGCGCGGCCGGGAGGCGGCTCCCGAACTGCTGCAGGTACGCGCGCACATCCGCCGCTTCCTTGCGCCACATCGCCGGATCCACCGTGAGCAGGGCACGCAGCGAGTCCTCACTCACATTGAGGCCTGTGGTGTTCAGATCCTGCGGTCGGGGCAGCCGCCCGATCGCCGACTCCGCTGCGCCCGCGCTGCCCGCGCAACGGTCCAGCATCCACGCCAGAACACGCAAATTCTCCCCGTACCCCGGCCACAGGTACTTACCGTGCGCATCCTGCCGGAACCAATTGACGTGATAAATGCGCGGCGGCTGCGTCAACCGTGCACCGACGTCGAGCCAGTG
>VBNY01000396.1 GCA_005877705.1 Gammaproteobacteria bacterium | reverse complement strand
TTTCCAGGCGCACCCGGCGGTCGTGCTGCGTGCCGATCCACCTCAGCCGGGTTTGCGTATTGAGGTACACGATGCTGCCATCCGGCAGCGTGATGTGGCGCACCTCGCCGGTCGCGGTCGCATACGAGTGCGTCAGGAATTCCGCCGTCGGCCGCACCAGCACGGGCCACTCTGCCAGCACCGTGACGAACACGGCGGCGGCGATGCCGGACAGCAACCACGGGTGGGCCAACAGGCGCCGGACTCCGGACGGTTGCGGGGCGAACGTGTGCCGCTCGATGTCCACATTGAGTTGCAGCGGCAGGTCCTGGATCGAGGCGAGTAACGCGCGCTGGTTATCGAATTCTCGGGCGTTGCGCGGAACCGCCAGCCATGCGTGGAACTGCTGTCGCTCCTCAGCCGACAGCTCACCCCCGTCCAGCCGCACGTTCCATTCGGCAGCCTGGTGCACCGTGGCCTGGTCAGATTCAGCTCGGGGAAACATGGGATATCTCCAGATCTTCAATCCACGCGCCGCAGGTCGATCCCGCAGGCGGCGAGCCGCTCGCGGCACGTCTTGAGCGCCCGGGTCATACGCTTGTCGATGCTCTTCAGCGAGATGCCGAGCTGCGCGGCGATCTCCTTGCGTCCTTTACCCTGGATGTGAGCCATGACAAAAACCTTGCGCAGGTCGGGATGCAGCTCCTTGATGATCTGGGCGAGCCGCTCATTGATCTCATCGGCGATCGCCCGCCGCTCCGGAGCGGCCGTCTCATCGGGCACCTCGTCCATACCCGCCGAACCGGCGATGATGCTGCTTTCCAGGCGTGCGCGCCGCAGCCGCATCAAGGCGAAGTTCGTCGCCGTCTTGAAGAGCATGGCGCGGGGAAACATCACCTCGTCCGGTCGATACATCTTGTGCAGTCTCTCGTACGTGTCCTGCGCGACTTCCCGGGCGAGCTCCGGCTGTCCCAGCATGCGCGTCAGGTACAGCAACAGCTGCGCCTCGTGCGCGCGGCACAACTGCTCCACGAAGTCCTCACGCCTTCCTGATGGTGGGACCTGCCCAACGCTACCCATGCCGCTCCTGCCCATTCCCCCTACTCCCTGTAGCTAAGATGCTCGGGGAGGGGGCCACACCCCCTGCGCCCGAAAAAAATGCCGCTTGCCCCCCGCCCGCATGATCGCGGTGGTGCACTGCGATGCGGATGTCCCTTCAAGCGCACTTAAAGCCAGTGGCACCCCCTGGTGCGACTGCGATGCGGCCCAAGAATCAGTTGACCATAATCTGCAAAGGGTGCTATCTCGCTGCGGGCCGTCCCTTGTAGATGATAGCCCACAATCGGTCAGCGTTGGCACGGCCCACGGGTGGTTTTCAACAGGGCAGGTGAACCTAGGAGTATCAGACATGAGCACCTTGAAGGACACAAAAGACGCAACGCACGGCAAAGACCAACACACGCAAGCATTGCCTGGGGACGATGACGGTCTGGTTGAAATGGGACGCGTGTCCGAAACGAAGGGCGGGATTTTGGGATCGATCCAGGATGCCGGTGCCGGTCGGCAATGGGCTTAAAGCCGCTACGCCTGACGCGGTGCGCGGCGCCGTGGCGCTGCGCACCGCTTTGGCCTCACCAGTTCTTACGCGCGAACAAGCTGATCACCCGCCCGAGAGGCTGCACGTTCATTGAGTCGTAGCCGTGTTGGCTATCGATAAAGGGCGGAGCGCGATCGAGCACGTTCACACCGTTCAATACGAACTCCATGCCCGACCACCACGCATCGCTCGTCGGCGTACGGTAGCGCAGCTGCAGATCCAGCGTCGTCCAGGCGGCGACCCGCGGCATCAATGCGCTGGCCGAGTTGCGGTACCCACCGGTGTGATTGAGCGTCAGGTTCAGCCCGGGGCCGGGCAGATCCGCCCGGTGCAGGCTCCACTCGGTGCCGACACGCACCCGCAGAGCCAATGGATTGCCTGCGGTGTTGAGGATGTCGGTGCTTGGCGAGGTTCGCGTCACCGCCTGTGCAAAGCGGAACACATAACTTCCGTTCAGACCGAAACCCAGGGTGCCGACGCGGCTGTCGAGCGTGTGATGGGCCTCGACGTCGAGGCCATTGACCTTGGTGGCACCCAGATTCGCGAGCCGGGTATCGACGATCGCCGCCGGTGAGCTGCTCAGGCAATCGGCCCTAGAGCCGAAGAACTCGGGACTGTCGCAGATCGCGGCAATCTGCGCCTGCGTTGGATTGCGGGTGATCACGGCGGCCCACTCGCTCTCATGCACCAGGATGTTGAACGGGTCGTCGGCGGCAGGCTGCACAATTCGGTCCTGGTAGTCGATGGCGTAGTACGTCACCGACAGCTTGAGGCCCGGAACGGATTCGGGGGCCAGGTCGAGGCCGGCGGTCCAGGTGGTGGCGGTCTCCTGCGTCAGGTTTGGATTGTTGCCTTGGCGAGCGAGCACCAGCGACTGGCCGCTCGCGGAGCGCGGATCCGGCAATACGGCGAGGCCCGCCACGTTCTGTGATGAATCGTACAGGTTGTCCAGTGTCGGAGCGCGAAAGGACGTGCCCCAGCTCGCGCGTAACTTGAGCGAGCGCAGCGGAATCCATCGCAGTCGAGCTTGCGGATTGAAGGTGTGGCCGAAATCGCTGTAGTCCTCGAAGCGCCCGGCCAGAGTCAGCTGCAGGCGGGGAGTCGCGCGCACGCTGTCGGAGCCGCCCACCAAGGGCAGCGACAACTCGGCGAACGCTGAGCTGACATAGCGGGCGTAGCGCGCGCGCACCGTCCGCTCGGACGGGTCGGTCCGATCCGGCTCGTCATGATCGAGAGTCTCCTGGCGGTGCTCCAGGCCGACGGCCACCTTGGCCGCACCGGCGGGCAGGCTGACGAGCGGCCCGTCGGCGACGAGGCTCGTCGTCTGGATGCCGGAGGCGGCGTGTTGCAGAACGTTCCGTTGAATCGCCGCGAGTGTCGCTCGACTGGTGTAGGAACCGTCTGCGAACGGATTGAAGGCGGTGGCAGGATTGGAGTCGGCGAGCGCAGCAGACAGGGCGGCTTGATCCGCCACGCCATATTGCGCGAGCAGCCTCTCGCGGCCGTACGACTCCGACAGTGTCGCGTGCCAGTTGTCCGCGAGCTTGAGCTTCGCCCCCACAGTTCCCATGTAATTACGCGTCTCGGCCGCGATGACCGTCGGTCCCAGGTCCCGCAGGAAGCTGTAGGCGACGATCACATAGGGCGAGCCTGCCTGGGGAGCGACAAAGAACGGGTTGGTGCGCGGCACGAGCAGCATTTGCTCCTGAGGATATTGCCCCCTGAGAGTGTTGCGCTGCGTGAACTGTCCGTCGGCAAACAGCTCGAACCGTTCGCCCACTGCCTGCGAGGCGCTCGCATACAGGCTGTGCGCTCTTCTCTCGGGAAACAGCTGATAGCGGGCGAATTGATTCTCCAGGTTGACAGTCGGGGACAAGGCGGCCGCCGCCAGTGACGCGCCGTTTTGTCCGCCCGGAATGCCATAGGCCGGTTGCAGAGTCGCGGGGTCCAGGATGTTGCCTGGATTGCTGTAGAAACTGCGGTAATCGCCTCCTCCAAACGGTCGCTTGTCGGCATTGGCTGCGTAGCCACGAGCGGCGGCCGCCAGCGGCGTGGCATCCGAGTATTGGTAGGCAACGCTCGCCTTGCCCGTATCCCACCTGGTCCCGAACAGCTGCGACACCAGCGCCTCATCGCGACC
>VBNY01000419.1:1932-4896 GCA_005877705.1 Gammaproteobacteria bacterium | reverse complement strand
CACGCGGCTACCTTTCCCCCGCGAGAAGACCTTGATAAGGTCATCCTTGACGATACGAGGATACTCGTAATATCGTATAGATTATGAAGCCTCCCGCGGTAATCGGGGCACTGGGCGCCCTTGCACACGAGCATCGGCTCGCGATTTACCGATTGCTCGTCCAACGCGGCCCCGAGGGGCTGCCGGCAGGCGCCATTGGCGAGCGTGTGGGCCTTGTGCCCTCGTCACTGACGTTCCATCTTCAAAATCTACAGCGCGCTGGACTGATTACGCAGCGCCGCGAAAGCCGTCAGCTTTTTTACTCGGCCGACTTCGCCGTCATGAATGGGCTGGTCAGCTACTTGACCGAGAACTGTTGCGGCAACAGCGGTGCCGAATGTTCACCGAACTGCGCGCCGGCTCAGCCGGCGAAGGCCGTCAAACGTGCGGCCAAAGTCGCTTAGAGACCCGTACATGACCGAACCGCTCATGATCCGCGGACGACCGCCCCGATCGACCGCGGTGGCGTTGCTTCAAGCGCAGGGGTTGCCGGTCTCGGATATCACGGATGAGCACTTGGAACACTTCTTCTTCATCGGCTCCGATGGCTCGCCGACCGGGCTCGTCGGGCTTGAAATATATGGCACTGATGCCCTGCTGCGCTCGCTCGTCGTCGGCGACAACGTCAGGCGCAAGGGCTTGGGATCGGAACTCGTCCAGCATGCGGAGCAATACGCAGCATCGAAGAGCGTCCGATCGATTTACCTTCTGACGACCACGGCAGAGGCGTTCTTCAAACGCCTGGGCTATGAGCGCATTGATCGCTCGCAGGCGCCGCCCTCCATCGAGCGAACGCGGGAGTTCGCGAGCCTCTGCCCGGCGAGCTCGGCGTTCATGGTGAAGTGCCTTTGAACCTCCGGGGTGATTTATGAAACGACTGCATGTACATATCAGCGTGAACGATCTTGCCGCCTCGATCCGCTTTTACCAGACTCTGTTTGGTGCACAGCCCGCAGTAACAAAGCCCGACTATGCCAAGTGGATGCTCGAGGATCCGCGGGTGAACTTCGCCATCTCGACGCACCGCCAACCGGTCGGCGTCAATCACCTGGGGTTCCAGGTGGACACCGATGAGGAGCTTCGTGGCATGCGCGCGCAACTTGAAGCGGCGGATGCTCGTATGGTTGAAGAAAACGAGCAGCCCTGCTGCTACGCGCGCTCGGATAAGTACTGGGTCACTGACCCCAGCGGAATCGCGTGGGAAACCTTTCACACGCTCGGCGGAATCCCGGTCTACGGCGAGGATACACCGGTCTTCAACCACGGCGCGTCGATCGTCCCGGTCGAATCCCCTGCGGCTGCATGCTGCGTTCCGGCGCAGAGGTCTGAGCCCGCGGCGAGCTGCTGCGCGAAATGACGGCGAACAAGCTCTACAACGTCCTGTTTCTATGCACGGGAAACTCGGCGCGTAGCATCCTCGCCGAATCTCTCTTGAATCACTGGGGCCATGGCAAGTTCCGCGGCTTCAGTGCGGGGAGTTTCCCCAAGGGCCAGGTAGATCCGTTAGCCGTCGAGTTGCTCCAGCGCATGAATCTGCCAGCGGAGAATCTTCGAAGCAAAAGCTGGCACGAGTTCGCGGCGCCGGGCGCGCCGCCTCTCGATTTTATCTTCACCGTCTGCGACAACGCAGCCGGCGAGGTGTGTCCCGTTTGGCCGGGAAAGCCAATGACGGCACACTGGGGTATCGCAGACCCAGCGGCGGTCGAAGGCACCGATGCGGAGAAAGCGTTCGCCTTCCGCAAGGCACTCAAACAGCTTGAAACTCGCATCAAGCTCTTTACCAGCCTGCCGATCGCCTCGCTCGATAGTGCGACGCTGCAGGCTCGGCTTCGGGAGATCGGCAAGAGCCATACTGCCACTGAGCCCGCCTGACATGGTGCGCCGGGCGCTCGTCGCCGAAGGCCTGGGATCGACTCTGTTGGCAGCGACCGTGATCGGGTCCGGAATCATGGCTGAACGACTCGCAGGCGGAAATCTGGCGTTGACGTTGCTGGCCAACACCGCCGCCACGGTCGCCGTTCTCGGGACCTACGTTCTTCACCGCGGAGAAGTTCAGCAGCCCTACCAATCCGAACACGCAGAATTATCAGAACAGCTATATGTTCCCAGTGGATGGCGCCTGGTCCATCGGCACGGCGCCGTACTGGAACGATGTCGCTAGGCGCCGCCCGACTCGACGCTGGCGCCGCCGGGCTCAGTTCCCGCGACGCGCTCGCCGTACAGCCTGCTGACCAAGTCGTACGCGGGGTTCGCCCAGGTCGAGTACCGCTTCATCACCGACCTTCTCGGGCTAACTCTCGGCGGTCGGGTAACCGCCGCGGTTGTAGCTGACGTAGGCGAGCAGATCCGGTGCGAGGTGGAAGTCGAGCTGCGCCTTGCCGCTGAACAGCGTGTCGGAGCGACTGTTGATGTAATGGTGCGTCGAGACGCGTTCCCGCGATCAGGCGAACTACTAAGCGGAACGGAGCAAACTGCTTATCCGTTGGAACGTGCCGAACTCTATCCCTCAACTCCACGAGCAAGCAGCGAGAAAACCTTCAAGTGTCTGAATGCACCATCGCGCCAACGATGATGCCTTTGCTGTCTAACGCGATTTGCCATGCGGCCGAGCCGTGTTCATGCTGCACGTCAAAAAGGTCCCAGCCCGTAGGGCTGACACCCTTGAAGGCGATTGACCGAATGGCGCCCAAGGATTGCAAGCTTGCCTGGAAATTCACGAGCATTCTTACACCGGGATCGCCGATCGTACGCGCCGCGCTTCTATTTGTTGCGGACGGCCTGATCCGGCGTGAGCTCATCGCGGCCACGCTGCGTGTAGTTCGAGGGAACGGTGAACAACGCAGCGTCCGGCTCTGCCTGGACGATATCATCAAGCCGGTAGGTTGATTCGCCGCCCGTACTGGCATGTGATGATTTGACGAGCAT
>VBNY01000419.1:0-1889 GCA_005877705.1 Gammaproteobacteria bacterium | reverse complement strand
CACGTCGGTTTCCGAGGGCTCTGATCCCGTCCATCGTCTTTTCGCCCAGCGAAACCGTATTGGACCACCCACGCTCCATCGGTCCGATGGTCATTCCAGCGAACTTGATAGAAAACGGAGGCGCTGGAACGGGCGGCTGTACGGGGCGCTGGGCCAAGTTACCCTTGAGGACATTCGCGGTCTTGGATTGCGGATCCAGGATGTAAGTCACTCCACTCACTGGATCGTTGATCTGGATCGTAACGCGCTCGGGCGTCGGGTTGCCGGCAGCCGGCGGCGTGGAAAACTCATGCTCAATGCGCGTTCGGCCCCGGCTATCCCTGTAGTAGCGCGTGGTGCTTGTGAAGACGAAGCGGTTCCCGTCCAGCGTCTGCCTCGTGATCCGCTGAGTTGCCACTGCGGAGAACGGTGCGCCGACCACCCCTGCGGGATCTGTCGGTTCTGCCTGTGCGTGTGCCACCGGAGCTCCGAAGGTGAGCAGGGCACCGCGTAGAATGAGGAGAGTGATGCTGCCGCCTCATTTCCTCAGCATGGATGCTCCTTTCAGCAGTTCGGGAGCCGGCCTTGCGTACGCGTGACGCAAGAGATTGTGGAGCGACGCACAGGCTAAGGCAACTTCGTGGGAGTAGGTTGGCCGGAGACTGACACGATCCGAGCAGCGCCGTCCGAGGTTGAGGTTACGCGCCGAATCGCAGTTCGCGCGAACAATGCAATCGAGCTAACCGGACGCTGCAGATTTCGATGACCGGAATCGGGTGATTTCGATGTCGCTGATGGTCGAAAGCACCAGTTCGCCACTTTCCGCAGCCGGCCATGAGCGGCCCTCAGCCCTTCAGACAGTCGGAACGGTTCCGCCATCAATCGCGTACTCCGTACCGGTAATCGAAGCCGCTCGCGGCGAGACTAGGAAAGCAATGAGGTCAGCGACTTCCATCGGCTTGGCCGGACGCCCGAGCGGAATGCCGCCGAGGTCTTTCATGATGATCTGCTTGCCGTCCTCATAGTCCGTACCGGCCTGGGCCGCGAGGCGCTCCGCCAGTGCAACCGCCGCCTCGGTTTCGACCCAGCCGGGAGAAACGCGGATAACGCGGATTCCCTTAGTGTCACCTCCTTCGAGAGGGCCTTGCTATAGGTCGACAGTGCCGCCTTGGCCGCAGCGTAGGCGATCGTCGACTCCGGTAATGGCAGAAGGCGTTGGATCGACGTTACATGGATGATGACACCCGAGCGCTGCGCAATCATCGCGCCGTAGCCACGACCCGTGCTCCGGCGTCACAGAGAGTTCCCACGACTGCGGCGCCGACACCTCTGGTGCCGCCGGTTACCAGCACGCGCCGATTGGCGAGCTGCAAATCAAAGCTCATGGTGTGATCTCTAAGAACGCGATCTGGCCGCGCTCCAGGCGGAAGACGAACCGCAAATCGACCGGACTCCCCGGGAAATTGCCGGTCAGCCGGCTCGTGACGATGTATCGGCCGTCCTTCTGTTCCACGGCGAAGGGTTCGCTGGTGTACGAGTACTTGGCGGACGCCTCGACCTTCCACGCCCTGATGGCCGCGGGACCCGAATGGGTGTGTCCCTCGTCCTTGACGATGGCCTGCTTCGTGAAGCAGCCCGCGACGGCTTCGCTGTCGAGCCTGTCGGCGTTGAAGTAGGCGGCGATCGGTTCGGGAAGCTTTAGATCGGTCATAGCAGTCTCCCGCGTTCTTGCCGTGGAACCATAGTCGCACCCTCCGACCGATTAGAGAATCAGTTATAATATGATTGGGCTATTTAGCAGGTAATGCATAATGCGCGGGGCGGAGTTTGCAGAGTTGAAGGCCTTTGCGGCCGTCGTCGAGCGGGCAAGCTTCGCGCGCGCCGCCGATCACCTCGGGCTATCCCCCTCT
>VBNY01000418.1 GCA_005877705.1 Gammaproteobacteria bacterium | reverse complement strand
GGTCAGCAGCCCCAAGCGAATGGTCGGCCAGACCGAGCGCCTCCAGTGAGCGCTGTCGGAAGGGCTCGCGCCTGCGAGCCCGCGTGACTGGATAAAGAGATAGATGGAATAGTCGACCGCCTCGCCGATCAGGGTGATTCCAAAACCCAACGTGATGCCATGGACCACGCCGAACCCCAGCGCGACGCAGGCGACTCCGGCGAGCGCCCCCGAGGCGACCGGCACCAGCCCGAGAATCACCGCCGCAGCCGACCGATATACCGCGAGCAGGCCCAACACGATGATGACGGCGCTCAAGCCAGATAGACGCATCACCTC
This sequence comes from Gammaproteobacteria bacterium, assembly GCA_005877705.1. Taxonomy (GTDB): domain Bacteria; phylum Pseudomonadota; class Gammaproteobacteria; order Steroidobacterales; family Steroidobacteraceae; genus 13-2-20CM-66-19. The sequence goes on along the minus strand of VBNY01000418.1, from coordinate 2,606 downwards.
GTTCTTGATGGTGGCGCGGGCCGCTACCGAAAACACGCCCGGACCGCTCATCTTCAGCGTAACGCCGCTGCGGTCCGCGGGCCCCAGCTCCGCCAAGGCGGCGCTGAACGCCTGCTGAATCGCCCGCACTGCCCGCTGTTGTCCGTCGATGTCGGAACCGGCCGCGCGCGTCCGCGCTACCAGCAGCGCACGTTGCCCGTCCCGCGAGCTCCAGACGCCGTCGCTGGTTCGCGCCGGTCTGCCGCTGCCGAGCTGACCAATGATCTGCACCATCTCGCCCGTCGGGTCGCGCGGCAGCAGGGATTTGGCCAGCAGCCCCGCGGGCGAGGCGAGCAGGTCGAGCGTGTCGCCGAGGGCGCCGCGCAGTCCGCTGACCGTGAAGCGTTGCGGCGTGACGGACTCGCTCAACAGATAGCGGTGATCGAACAGAAACTCCCGCTGCCGCTCGAGTTCGGCGGATTCACCGTTGTTGATCGAGACAAACTCGGTGCCCGCCCGCAGCCGCCGGGCGAGGGCCGCAGACAGTCGCGCCCGGATCCTCGGGTCGGCGCCCGCGATCGCCGCGATGATCAGGCGCGAGGCCAGCCCTTCGCGCAGCTGAGCGACGAGCAGCCGCTGCGTTGCGCTCGGAGCGCGCGGCAAAAAGCCCGACAGATCCGTCGTATACGAGGCCCGCCAGACGATGACGGCGGCGCCACAGACCAGAATCGTCCACAGCAGCGTGCCAACGACCGCCGGGCGCGTCATGGGCCGACGTCGGGTCCGATGGTCAACAGCGAACGATCGCCATCGGCCTGCTGTATCGCTACGAGCTGGATGGCATCCCGCGCACCCTGGATACGGATCTGCGTGACGCTGCGGGCAACCGCCGGGTCCTTCGGGCGCAGCAACAGAGTCCAGCGATCGAGGGCGCCGTCAAATTCGACCTCGAACACCTGTTCGAGCGCGGCTCGATCTCCGGCCAACGTCGCGCGCAGACTGTCGATGAGCGGCACGACTTGCGGGTAGTCGCGCAGCTCGAGGATGTACGTACGGTGTCCGCGGTGCGCGGACAGTTCACCCTGCTGCAGGAGAAGCGTCTCAGGTTTCGGGCGCAGCGTGCGCTTTTCCAATCGGTCCGGGGCGTCGTACAGCAGCTCACCGGATGATTCGAGCGGCCGATCGAGCAGCGCGAGGAAGTGCTGTTCGACAAACGTGACGTGGCCATGCTTGCGTTGGGCAAGCAGGCCCATGAGACGATCCAGATCCGCCTGGGCGTGTACGCTCTGTGCGTTGGCGAGCCACGCGAGCGTCACCGCGATCACAGCGCGGGTGATCGTTCTGCCGCGTGCGGGGCGGATGCGGTTTGCCACGGTGGATCCGCTTACTCCTCAAGTGCGCTCGAAGCGTTGCCGGCGTCTTGCCAGAAGTCGTAGAAGTTGAACCAGTTATAAGGGTCGCTGCGGCAGTATCTCTCCAGCAGCGCCCCGTAGCGCTCGATGGCTGCCGCCACGGCCGCTGCCCGCTGCGCGGGGCGTGTCTGCGAGAAGTCCGCCAGCGGCTCGAAGACCACGTGGTAGCGATTTGCGCCTCGGTACAGGCCGACCATGAAGATCACCGGCCGCCGCAGGATGGCGGCGGCGCGCATCGGGCCCGTCGGAAAGAGGGCGGGGCGCCCGAGGAAGTTGACTCGCAGCGCCGGCTGGTCGCCTATCGTGCGATCACCGAGCATGCCGACGAACACACCCTCGTCGAGGCGCTCGCTGATCCGCAGCATTGCCTCGATCCCGCCCAACGGGATGATCTCCGGCTTGGTGGCGGGGTTCACCGCATTGAAAATCGCGTTGAGCCTGCGCGCATTCTCCTCATACATGACCATCGCCACGCGCAGCCCCGCCTGGCGCCGGCCGACGGCGCTCATGATCTCGAAGCTGCCCAGGTGCGCGCCCATGAGGAACGCGCCAGTGCCGCGGCCGAGGGTCTCGCGCATCAGCGCCTCGCCCTCGATAGACACGTCAAACAGCTCGAATCGCCCGTTGAGGAGGTACAGGCGATCGAGAATGGTCGCCGCGAAGCTGAACACCTGGCGAAAACGGTCGACACCGCTTGGGGCGCGACCGAGCGCCAGCCGCAGATACTCGCGCGCGCGCCGCCGCGCTGTCGGGGCAAACAGGAAGAAATAACTGGCGATGCAGTACAGGAGACAGCGGCCCACGGGGCGCCCGAGCCGCAGCGAGACGAATGTCATTATCTTGAGCAGCGTGCTGCTGCCGCGCTCCGGGCTCGCGATCCATCCCGCCGGCGTCGCCCGCGCACGGCCCGCAAGCCCGGTTGACTTCGCGGCCATCGTCCTCACTCGTCTGACTGGGCCGCAGGGATCAGGGTACCGCTGGCCACGAGCCCACCGGGGCTTCGAATCGCGAAGCGCAGCGAGCCGCTCGGCAGGCGCTCGCACTCGAGCGTGAGCGGCTCACCGGGCCGCACCGGCTTCACGAACTTCGCCGAGCCGATCTGCCAGTGTTGTCGAGGACCGTTCTCGGGCTGCACCGCCCGCAGCGTCTCATCGAGCAGCACGGCGCCCGGCAGAACCGGCGCTCCCGGGAAGTGCCCGGTGAAGGCGGGATGCT
>VBNY01000417.1 GCA_005877705.1 Gammaproteobacteria bacterium | reverse complement strand
CGCCACCGCCATGTTTGATCTGCAGGGTCACCGCGGCGCACGGGGTCTGTGGCCCGAAAATACCCTCACGGGATTTGCCCGTGCGATGGAGCTCGGCGTATCCGCCCTGGAGCTCGATTGTGGGGTTACCCGGGATGGGGTGGTTGTCGTCAGTCACGACCCTGAACTCAACCCCGACTGCACACGCGATGCGCGTGGACGCTTTCTGGCAACTGCGGGTCCACCGATCTTCACCCTGACGTATGCGCAGCTGCAGTCTTACGATGTGGGGCGGCTGCGGCCCGGAAGCGCTTACGCCGCGCGATTCCCGCAGCAGCAGCCCGTAGACGGCGAGCGCATACCGCGTCTGGCCGACGTGCTGACGCTGGTCCGCACGCGCGGCCGCGGGCGGGTGCGCGTCGCCGTCGAGGTCAAGACATTCCCGGAGCAGCCGGAACTCACGCTTGCCCCCGACCCGTTCGTGCAGGCGCTGCTGCTGGATGTGCAACGCACCGGCACCACCGCGCTGGTCGCGGTCCTGGCCTTCGACTGGCGAGTGTTGAGCGCTGCGCAGCGGCTGATGCCGCAGGTCGCGACCGCGGCCCTGACCGAGCAGCAGCCGGGTGAAGACACCGTGCGGATCGGCTCGCCGCGTCCGTCGCCGTGGCTGGGCGGACTTGATCCCGAACACTTCGACGGCTCGATTACGCGCCTCGTCAAAGCCACCGGCGCCGGCACCTGGGGCCCGGACTATCTGGATCTCGATGCGCAACTGGTCGAGCAGGCGCATGCTCTCGGACTGCGCGTCGTTCCGTGGACTGTCAACGAGCCGGCAGACATGGAGCGACTGCTCGCGTTCAACGTGGACGGGATGATCACCGACCGGCCGGATGTGCTGCGCGCGCTCCTCGACCACAGGGGCATCGCGGTTCCGCCGCGGTTGCAAGAGCACTCGTGACATGACCGAAGCCAACATCCTGGTGATCGACGGGAACCGCGCGGCGACACGCGAGCAGCAGATCGCCGCCGGCGGCCAGTCCACCGGCGAAGGCTACGCACAGGTGTTGAAGAGCCTGGCCGCCGTAAGCTGCGACATCGTCCGGCCGGCGGACGGCGAGGTGCGGTTCCCTCCCGGCAGCGGCTTGGGCAGCTACGACGGCGTGGCGGTCACCGGTTCGGCGCTGAACGTCTACGACGGCGGCGCGCACATTGAACGGCAGATCGACCTCGCTCGGGCTGTGTTTGCCGCCGGCGTGCCGTTCTTCGGCAGCTGTTGGGGCATGCAGGTGGCGGTGTGCGCGGCGGGCGGCCGCGTTCGCCGCAATCCGCTTGGACGGGAGTTTGGATTCGCGCGCCGCATCGAACTCGGGGAGGCGGGTCGCCGGCACCCGATGTTCAAGGGTAAGCCATCGGTGTTCGAGGCGATCACGGTGCACCGGGATGATATCGAGCAGCTCCCTGACGGCGCGGTGGTGTTGGCGAGTAACGACATGGGGCTACAGGCTGTCGAATTGCGACACGGTCCCGGCACGTGCTGGGGCGTGCAGTACCACCCCGAATATAGCTTTGGCGAGATCGCGGCAACTACGCTGCGCTATGGTGCCGCGCTGATTGAAGAACACTTGTTCGCCGACCGCGCGGAACTGGAAGCGTTTGTCGCTGATCTGCGCATGCTCATGCGCGATCCTCGTGACCGGCGCCTCACCTGGAAGCACGGTCTTGGCCCGGCCATGCGGCAAGAGTCGAGCCGGCTTGCGGAATTGCGCAACTGGCTGGAGCTGCAGGTGCTGCCGCACTCGCGGCAGCGCCACTGAAGCGCGCCGCCGCGCCTTGTGGGACTTGACCCCCGATGAGCTTCACTGAGCACCCCGACTTTCCCGCGGCCTGGTCACTGGCCGAGCAACTCGCCGATGTTGGGCGCAGTATTGCCCGCCGGCATTTCCGCACGCCGCTCGCAGTGGAGCGCAAAGGCGACGGCAGTCCGGTCACCGTCGCGGATCGCGAAATCGAGACCCACATGCGTCGCATGATTCGCGCGGCTTTTCCGGCGCACGCCATCCGGGGTGAGGAGTTTGCCTCCGAAGGAAGTGGTGAGTTCACCTGGGTGCTCGACCCAATCGACGGCACGAAGAGTTTCATCACGGGATTCCCACTGTTCGGATCTTTGATCGCGCTGTTGCAGGCTGGCCGCCCGGTGCTCGGCGTGATCGAGGCAGCGGCGCTCGGCGAGCGCTGGATAGGTTGTGAGGGTCGTCCCACGCTCTTCAACGGCAGGCCAGTCAGGACCAGCGCCTGCCGCGCGACCGAGCGGGCCGTCATCTACACGACCACGATGGAGACCTTCGACGCTGCGGAGCGGCGGCGCTTCGAAGCCCTCAGCGCGCGCGCCGCGCTGCGTCGCTTCGGCGGGGATTGCTACCTCTACGGCATGCTCGCCGGCGGTCACTGTGACCTCGTCATCGAGGTGCAACTGAAGCCACACGATTTTATGGCGGCGATCCCGGTCGTGGAAGGCGCCGGCGGCAGGATCAGCGATTGGCGCGGGGTCCCACTCAGCACCGCCTCCGACGGCCGTGTGGTGGCGGCAGCCACCGAGGCGCTGTGGCGGCAGGCGATCAGCGAGTTGAGCGCTTAACTGCGCTCAGCCAGCGAGGTTCAGATCGCCCTTGACCGCCGAGCGGAAGATACGAGCGTAGCCCGCCGCGTCCGTGGGCAGCGGATTGCCCGCCGCCGACGGATCGAGCGAGGCTTAATCTTCAGGCGCTTGCGAAAGCCAAGCACCCAATCGAACACTGCGGCAAACGGCTCACCGGGCAAGTTCAGCGTCCGGGCGATGACGGGCACATGGGACTCGATCGCCCGCCGATTGTGCACGATAAGATAGGGCAACAGAACCGCGTTGGTCAGGCCGTGATGCGTGTTGAAATGCGCGCCGACCGGATGCGCAATGGCGTGCACGCCCCCCAGTCCTTTCTGAAACGCCGTCGCACCCATGCTCGCCGCGGCCAGCATGCGCGAGCGGGCTTCGATGTCTTTGCCGTTGTCCCACGCCCGCGGCAGATACGTCTGGATCAGCCTCATACCCTCGAGCGCTACGCCGTCGGCCAGCGGGTGGAACCCTGGCGCACAGAACGCTTCGAAGCAGTGCACGAAGGCGTCCATGCCGGTGGCCGCGGTGATCGCGGGCGGCAGGCCGACCGTGAGCTCCGGGTCGCTTATCACTACCCCGGGCATCATCTGCGGGTGGAAGATGATCTTCTTCTGGTGGGTGGCCTCATTGATGACTACGCCGGCGCGGCCCACCTCCGAGCCGGTGCCCGCGGTGGTTGGAACGGCGACGATCGGTGCGATGCCGCGCCGGTCGGCGCGTTTCCACCAATCACCCACGTCCTCGAAATCCCACAGCGGCCGCGTCTGCCCGGACATGAAGGCAATCACCTTGCCGGCATCGAGCGCCGAACCCCCGCCGAAGGCGATTACGCCGTCGTGGGCACCCTCCCGGTAGGCAGCCAGACCCTCCTCGATGTTGGCGGCGACCGGATTGCCGCGCACGCCGGCAAACAGGCCGCCTGCAGGCACGAGCTCGCGGGCGCCTCGTATCATCGGCGCATCGCGCAGGCCCTCGTCCG
>VBNY01000416.1 GCA_005877705.1 Gammaproteobacteria bacterium | reverse complement strand
GACCGCGGCCTGGCTTCTGATGTAGCCGCTGACGACGCGCCCAGCGACCGAGGGGGTGATGTAGCGCCTGCCCTCTGACGCGTGGCGAATGGCTGATATGAGCTCCGTGCGGCTGTCGTTTTTCAGTACGTACCCTTCGACGCCCGCGTGGAGTGCGGCATCCATCAGCCGATCGTCCGGGCGATTCGTGAGCACGATGATATGAGCCTCCGGCCAGTGCCTGCGGATGGTGGCGATCGCCTCCAGCCCGCTCCGGGTCGCCGCCGCAAAGTCCATGACGATGATGTCGGGGGCGCTGGCCGCCGCCGCCCTGACTGCCTCGGTACTGTTCGCGACGGCGCCGACTACTTCCAGGCCCTCTTCGGTGCGCAGCAACGCGCACAACCCCTCACGCATGAGGCCTGCATCGTCGATGACTAGAATCCGGATAGTGTGGGCCATGGAGCCATCGGTTGCCGTCGGAATCGAGAAGTCCGCAGCTGTCATTATTTGTCAACAGGATAGGCGTGTCGCGCCCTGATTGCGCTAAAGGAAATCCCTACCGGCCCGTGGGGTGTGCATGGGCGTCCCATATGCGGTTGTCCGACTATGAGCTCGGCCACGCGGGGGCTAGTCTGGCTTCGGGGACAAGGGTCTTTGAGGTCGGCTCATGAGCCGACAGGGGGTTGCAGAACCGTGAGCTGGTGGAAGCTCCTGATCGTTTATCTGCTGGTTTCGAGCGCGATGCTGTGGTTCCTGCAGCGCTCGCGCCGCTACTTCAGCTGAGTGGCCGACTGGGCCGTCCAGGCATCCGCGAGGTCGGTCGACGTCAGATGCCAGTCGATCCGCGCGCGCGTGCCACAGCCCGGTTCCGACGCCAGGGTCAGCTTGCCGCCGGTCATCTCGGTGCGCTCGCGCAGGTTGCGGATGCCATGACCCAGCCAGAAGGATCCTGAAGAGCTCGCCCGGGGCAGGCCCACCCCGTCGTCGCAGACGATCAATGTCACCGTGGAAGTCTCGCGAGCCAGCGCGACCGAGACATGAGTCGCCTTGGCATGCTTGGCGACGTTGTTCAGCAGCTCCTGAGTACAGCGGAATACGGTGGTCGTGAGCCGCTGCGGAATGTCCGGGTCGGCCGCCGAGATGCAGGTGTGCACGCCGATGTCGGGGTACGTCTCGCCGAACTCGCGGCACAGCCACGCCAGCGCGGAGGCGACGCCCAGGTCGTCGAGCACGGACGGCCGCAGATTCGCGGCGATGGCGCGGATTTCGCTGATGGTCTCCTGTACGCGCTCGACCGTCCGAATGAGTAACGGGTGCGTGTCAGCGTGCCGCTCCTGGCGGTGCAGCACCGTGGCCCGCTCCAGCGAGTACTTGATGGCGCTCAGGGACTGCCCGACCGAGTCGTGCAGCTCCTGAGCAATGCGCCGGCGCTCGCTCTCCTGTGCCTTGATCAGCTGCTGCGACAGCAGCGCAAGCTCGTTGCGCGACTGACGCAGGGCGTCCTCCGCCGACTCGCGCCGCAGGATTTCGTTCTGTAGATCGCGATTTGCGCTCTCGAGCTCGGCAGTGCGCGCGTGCACTCGGGCCTCGAGGCTTTCGTTGAGGCTGACGAGCGCGGCACGCGCGGCGTGCAAAGGCGTCACGTCATAGACGATCATCACCGCCCGCGCGTGACCGGGCGACCGGCGGCCGCTCGCATCCGCGCTGATCCGGCGCAATGCCACCTGCAGTGCCCGCTCGAGCGTGCAATCGAACACCTCGAACTCCGCGAACTGGCCGTCCCGCAGGCGCTTCCAGGACTCATCCAGCAATCGACCGAGCTCGCAATCCGGCCCGCAACCGCCCGGATGCAGCAGCTCGTGCATGTCGCGGCCCAGAACCTCGTTCACCCGTCCGAGCTGCCAGCTCTCGATGACCCGATTTACCCGTACGGCGCAGCGCTGGTCATCGAGCAGACACACCACATGCGGGAGCGTGTCCGCCGTGCTTTCCCAATCCTGCTTCGCTCGCGCGATCGCGTTCTGGACGTCTTCCCGCGTGAGCACTGTCCCGGCCGCGGCTAAGGTGGACCCTCCCAGGGTGTAGGTATCCATGGCTTCACTCTCCGTGCGCGAGGTCACGGAGGTGATGATAGATCCCCAGCACCCGCGGTACGTAGTCGAGGGTCTCTTTCAGGGGAGGAATGCTGCCGCCGTGCTGGTCCACGGCGGTGGGGCCGGCATTGTAGGCGGCAAGCACCAGCTGCAAGTCGTTCCGATAGCGATCGGACAGGTCGCGCAGGTACCGGGAGCCGGCACTGATGTTCTGCTGGGGGTCGAACACGTTGCTGACGCCGTAGCGTTTGGCCGTCTCCGGCATCAGCTGCATCAGCCCACGCGCGCCGCGCGGCGACAATGCTTTCGGATCGCCGCCGGACTCGACGACCAGAACGGCCCTCACGAGCGCGGGCTCTATGCTGCTGGCGCGCGCGGCCTCCTCGATGAGCGGTGCGTAGCGCTCGGCCTTCTGCAGCACGGTCTCATTGATCAGGACGATCGGGGCGGGGCGGGCGTCCTCGTTTCGGGGCGCCGCCAGCACCACCTGGTAGCGGGAATCGCTGGGCACATTCGTATAATGAATGACCCCCCGCTCATCCGTGTATGAGAAAATGTCGGCCGCCGCAGTGCGGGCGACCAACAGCAACGCCGCAACGAGCAGCGTGGGCAGGATAGTTCGGCCAGCCATTGATGGCTGAGTATGCACCGCCGGTCCGCAGATGCAGGTAGGTGAACACGGTAGGGAAACACTGTAATCC
>VBNY01000415.1 GCA_005877705.1 Gammaproteobacteria bacterium | reverse complement strand
CCCGCTCGACGAGCTCGTGGGCGCTTGCGATCTCCTCGAGCGGCAGACGTCTGCAAATTGTATGAACGAGCCGGCCTTGTTTAAGTAGGTCCACGAGCTCCGCGATCCCCGCCCGGCGATCGTTATCCGAAATGTCATAGATCAGAAACAGGCGCAGAGTGATCGAATTGTGCATCATCCACAGACTGGGCAGTGTGGCCTCGGTTGCTGACATTCCGTATACGATCACCGTACCGTGGGCTCGCAGGATCGACGGATAGTGGCTGGCGTTACTGTTCAGATCCATCTCAATTACAGCGTCCACTCCGCGCCCGCCTGTCAGTATCTTGACGCGATGCTCGACGTCCTCGGTCCGGTAGTTGATGATGTCGTCCGCGCCGACACGCCGCGCGTGCTCAGCCTTTGCTTCGCTACTGACCGTGGTCACGACACGTGCGCCGCGCAACTTTGCGAGTTGAATCGCATACTGGGCTACGGCGCCCGCGCCGCCCACGATCAGTACGATAGCGTCTGGTTCGAGTTGCGCGAGACGGACTGCCTGAATGGCTGTGAGCCCCGGAATGCCGAGACACGCACCCTCTGCATAGCCCGTCCCGTCCGGTAACTGCACGGCTTGGGCACTGGGCAGAGCGATCCACTCCGCCGCGGTTCCATGTGGCCGTTTCCACTGCCCGTTCCATATCCAGACCCTCTCACCGACACGGATAGGGACTCCGGGGCCGACGGCATCGATGACGCCGGCACCGTCGCTGTGTGGGATGATTAACGGCGCGATCATGCTGCGCCCAGCGCCGCCGCGCCGAGCCTTCCAATCGGATGGATTGATGCCTGACGTGTGCAGCCTGACCCGCACTTCACCTGGTCCTGGCGCAGGCTCGGGCTGTTCGCCGACTTCCAGTACCTCACGGGCTGAACCCTGTCGTGAATAGAATGCTGCACGCATGGCCGCCTTCACCTCATCTGCCCATTCCACACTATCGCATCACATGGTTGGTCAGTACGTTCGGTATCGAGCCTCCCGATCCAGAGGGAGACCGCGGCGACATTGTGAGGTTGCGACACGCGGATGCGTGACAAGCACGCTCGATCCTGCTACGGCAAGGCGAAGATGATGATAGCCGAAGTCCCATTGCCGCCGAAGAACCCCGAGACCGCGCCCGATGTGGTCGCGACGTACTGTTTCCCGTGCAGTTCGTAGGTGATCAGCAAGGCTGCATCGCCCGAGTACGGTGCCAACGTCCGCCGAGACGCGCGTGATCACGCCAAGCCCGTCCGCACGCAACGTCGTGTAGTTCAGCTGGCGGCGTCGGAGATCAAGGTCGCCCGTGGCCTGTTCTAACCGTGATTGCGCGGTCTTGGTCGCAGTCTGGTGCTCTATATAGGTTGTGCGCGTTGTCAGACCCCGCTCAAGCAGATGGCGATAACTCGCTTCCTCCGAGGTGGCACGGGCCAATTCAGTCCGTGCCGCGCTCACGGCACTCTGCGCCGAAGCCACTGCCACTCTCTCATCCGCGGGGTCGAGCTGAGCCAGCACCGTGCCCGCGGTAACGTACATACCGACCTCTGCCGGGCGCGCGGTCAACTTGCCGGCAATTTGGAAGCCGAGGTCGGACTCGTGACGCGCGCGAATTTCACCCGTGTAGGTGAGATTGCCGCCATACTTCCCAGTTCCGATGACCGCGGTTTGCACGGGACGAATGTCCGCGCTTGCCTCCTGTTTGCCATGGCAGGCGGCGAGCAGCGCAATGAGCGCCATGAATGCGCTGTTGCAGACGATCCGTTCAGTATTCATCGTCTAGCTCGCGCTACATACCAGTCAGTGCGTGGGGATCGGCATACCGTGAGTGACAAACCACGCGTCGACGGTGTTGTACCAAGGCTCGCGTGTCTGCGGATCGAGTAGGACATCGAAGCTGTTGGACACCCTCAGCGTATCGGCAAAGTCGCTCAGGAAAGTGAAGGTTGCCTGAGCTTGCGACAGTTCTGCATTGAGAGAGGCATCTTGAGCGCTGATCAGATCGGTGATCGATACCACTCCGTGTGCGTACGCATCCGCGACTTTTGTATAGTTCTCACGCGCCGCCGCAGCCGCCTCGCGTGATAAACCAATCGCCGGATACGAAGAGGGAATGCGCGCAAGGACTGAGCTCGCCCGCGCATCGACTGCATCCACCGTAGCGACCCGCTGGGCGTCCAGTTGTCGCAGCTGATGTCGGTTCTCGGACAGCTTCGCTTCCAGTGCACCCCCAGAGAAGAGTGGAAGTGTCGCCTGGATGCCGACGAACCACGCGGCGTTGCCAGGAGTCGAAGCCGTGCGCTCTGACCCGGCGCCACCGCGGCTGAGCTGATCTGAGGCGATACCGACAGCAGCGAGTTCGGGAATAAAAAAGGCGCGGCGCGCCGAGGAGACCTCGCGCTGCTGCCCGACGACGAGTTCATCGACCCGCCTTATTTCCGGCGCATTTTCATGAGCTTGGCTCAGTATGAACTCCCGAAACACTTTCCACTTCGCTGGGGTATCGAGATATCTTTGAGTGTGCGGGCTGGCGAT
>VBNY01000414.1:3007-4078 GCA_005877705.1 Gammaproteobacteria bacterium | reverse complement strand
GGAACCCGAACACGACGACGCAGCCGCCGGTCACGATCGGCGACCGCCAGCAATACACGCAGCAGGGCGAGGGCATCAGTGATGATTTCCGGCTCGGTGACCTCAAGGTCGACTATGACTTCGGTCCGGCGACGCTGACCTCGATCAGCTCGTACACGAACCGTCACGTGTTGGTGACCCGCGACGCCACGCAATTGACCGGTAGTGTGACCTTCGACGTGTTCGGCGGAGTGCCGCAGGTGCGTATCAACTCGCCCCTCCTGGACCACACGCACCTCAACGTGCTGTCGCAGGAGGTGCGAGTCGCGTCGAATGGGGCGCAGGCCCTCGACTGGCTGTTCGGTGGATTCTTCCAGCACGTGGCACGGCGCTATGGTCAGGCCCTACCGACTCCGGGCTACGACGCCCTGAATGCCACGCTCGGGTTCTGGCCCGGCTGCGACCCCAAGACGAACCCACCTCCGTGCCGCTTCCCGCTGGGCCCGAACCCGGTCGGGTTGGTCGACAACCCTTTCTACTCGGACCTCGACTACCGCCTGAAACAGTACGCCGCGTTCGGGGAGGCGACCTACCATGCGACGGACCAGTGGGCGGTTACCGCCGGTCTGCGCTACTACAAGTACAACGAAGACCGGGTACTCAATTTCAACGGTGTATTCTCCGCCGCCACGCCCGCCGGCGGCGTGCCGGGATCCACGGACTCGAACGGCGTCTCCCCGCGCGCGATCCTGACCTACAAAGTGAACGAGGACACGCAGTTCAACCTGCAGGCGGCGCGTGGCTTCCGCCTGGGCGGAATCAATGACCCGATCAACATTCCGCTGTGCTCGCCCCAGGACATCCAGATCTTCGGCAACCAGAAAAACTGGCGGGACGAGAAGAACTGGAACTACGAGGTCGGCGCGAAGATGCGCTTCATGGACCGGCGCGTGACGTTCAACGTGTCCGCATTCTACGACGACATCAAGGATTTGCAGGCCACCACGACGGCCGGCACCTGCTCCTCGCGTATCGTGTTCAACGTGCCGACCGCGCGCAGTCAGGGTATTGAGGCGGAGCTGTTCGCGAGAC
>VBNY01000414.1:0-2994 GCA_005877705.1 Gammaproteobacteria bacterium | reverse complement strand
GACCTGGGTGGATGCCAAGCTGACTTCGTCGGTCATTTCGACGCAAACTCTTGCGAACGGGACTACGGTGTCGACCGTCGTAGGCGGCCTCGCGGATGGCAACCGCCTGCCGACGGCGCCGAGGTTTCAGGGCGTCGGCAGCGTCGGCTTCACGCAATCGCTCACCAGCGGCCGCGACTTCTTCTCGGTCCTCACGGTGCAGTACGTCGGGTCCTCGTTCTCGCAGTTTGAGAATGAAGAACCCAACTGGGGTGGCATCGGCACCGGGCTACCCAACTCCGCGCGGTTGATCGGCTACGGCGCCCCGCCGGCCGGAACGATGTATACGTTCAATCCGGAGCTGGACAGCTACTCGCTGGGCAACATCCGGGCGGGCTTGCGGACCGACCGTTGGGAGGCGGCAGCCTACGTCAACAACATCTGGGACGAGACTGCGCATCTGGCGCTCGACTACGAGCGTGGTCGCAGCGCGCGCCTCGCTTACCTTACGAACCAGCCGCGCACTATTGGCGTTTACGGAAGTGTTAGGTTCTGATCGTTAGACGAGCTTCAGATCCACCGGCGTGGACAGTGGAAACACACGCTCCACTTGATCCCCGGAGAGCGCCCAGAGCGTGCGGAACAGTCCGCCAAACACGGCGCGATACTCGTTGAGCACCGGGTAGTCACGATCCTGAAACAGTGTCGCGCGCGCGATGTGCGTCTGCTCGCCCGCGATCCGCCCGCCGCTGAGGCTGCCGCCGAGCAGCCAATAGACCGTCCCGTGTCCGTGGTCGGTGCCGCGGTTGCCGTTCTCGCGGAAGGTGCGACCGAATTCCGAGATCACCGCGATCACCGTGTTGCGCCATTCTCCCGCGAGTTCCTGGGCCAGGGCCTGGATGCCCCTGCCGAGACTCTCGATGTTGGTAGCGAGCGCGCCCTGAGCGGCGCCTTCGTTCACGTGCGTATCCCAGCCGCCGACGTCGATGAAGCCGATACGGTACTGCTCGCGCATGAGCCGCCCGACCCGGCGGGCCTCGAGCTCGAACCCCTTGGGCGTGATGGCGTCGCGGCTCGCCTCCTTCATCTCCTCTTCCATCAGCCGTCCGACCTCCTGCCGCAGCTGCAGGCCATCCTCCACTTCGGGCTGCAGGTGGTGGCCTGCGTACATGGCGGACAGGATCGCCGCCTGCCTGGCGTCGAAGACCGGCTTGCCGACCCCCTTGAGCGAGATGTTGGGCACGTCCGCTTCGCCTCGAAACACGACCGGCAGTGAATCCGTGAACGCAATCGACGCTGCACCGTTCACGACGCCCGCCAGACGGGACAGGAAGCCGGAGCGCAGATCGTGCGAGCCCTTGGCGTCGGCGGCCTGGGGCTGGCCGAGCTCGATCTCGTCCTGGGTCTCGAAATGGCTGCGTGATAGATCCTCCGTGCCGGCGAACGGAATGAACAGCGCCTCACGGCGCGCGTACAGCGGCGCAATCGTTTGCCGCAGCACGGGGGTGAGCGCCCAATCGGCATCGAGCGCAACCGCACCGTCTGCCGCGCTCGGCCCGGCAGGCTTCGCGACCGCAATGTTGGGACGCGCCTCGTAGTAGTAGCTGCTCGAGCAAGGCACGACGACGTTGGCGCAATCGTAGCCGCCGCGCAGGAATATCAGGAGAAAGCGCGGCGATCCCGCCGGTGCCGCGAACAGGCGGCCGCTCGCCGTCAGTGCCGGTGCGCTGAGAGCGAGCAGCTTGAGGAGGTCGCGTCGCTGCATGGTTCGTATCCCTACCGGTAGTTGAAGTCGGGAGAGGCGAGCAGGAAAGTGTTCCACTCGAGCTGCGAGCCGGCGTGCTCGAGCGCGTTACGCGCATTCGCGGACAGAAACGGCTCGACGGCTGCGAAGTACAGCCGTGTCGAGAGCTGCGGAAATCCCGTGGTGTTGGCCGGGCTGCCGTCCTCCGGCTCGAACAGCCCCGCATTGCCGCTGCCGATCGCCCGCGCGATCTCGAAGCGCCGGCTGATCTGCCCCGAGCTTGCCCAGCCCGCCTCGGTGAGCGGATAGCCGTCCGGGGTCTGGCGCCCGAAGGGCGGCTCGCCGAGCGCGTTCAACCAATTCAACACCGGATGGGTGTTCTCGATCGGCTTGCCGTCGTACGCGAGTCGCAGGGTCGAGACCACGTAGTGCATCGGATCCTTGAACTTTCCGCCGAGCGAAGCCTGGAACTCGTGCGACTCGAACAGCGTCTCGAGCACGGCCGGGATATCGCCGCGGGTCTCGTGGAAAGTGCGGGCCAGCCGCTCGATCAGCGCACGCGGCGGGTCGTCGGCGACGAAATAGCTTGCCAGCTTGCGCGCGATGAAGTGCGCGCAGGCGGGCTGCGACACCAGCAGATCCACCGCCTGCTCGACCTCATTGAAGCCGCTGGCCTCGATCCGCTTGCCGAGCAGCGTTTTGGCCCCGAAGTCATGTCGGGCCGGGTTGAATTCGAACGCGCCGTCGCGGCGATAGAGGCGCTGCCACTCGGGCTTGAGCTTGGGCGGGTTGCCCAGCGCATTGATGCCGACGCCGGTCAGAATCCGCGCCAGCTCCTGAATGTCCTGCTGCGTATAGCCTGAATCCACTCCCAGCGTGTGCAGCTCCATGAGCTCGCGCGCGTAGTTCTCGTTGATGTGCCCGGCAGCGTTCTGCGCGTTGTCGAGATACTCGAGCATCGCCGGGTGCGTGAGCGTGGCCATCACGAGGTCGCGGAAGTGGCCGAGCGCGTGCGGCCGGATCGCGCGCTCCGCGTAGTCGGCAATGAGCCATCGCACATTCGCCTTGTACTGCAACACGCTGAAGTGGTTCAGCCAGAACCAGACGAGCTGCTCCTGAAGCTGGGCCGGCGAGTACACGGCACGCAGCAGCTCGCGCCGCACGGCCTCGTAGGCAATACGGTTGCCCTTGTCGTTGAGCGCCTTGCGTTCGCTTTGCTTGATGGCGTCGTCGCTCAGGGCGTTGATTCGCTGCTGCTCCCTGAGCGACGA
>VBNY01000427.1 GCA_005877705.1 Gammaproteobacteria bacterium | reverse complement strand
CTCTTCAATTGCGCCGGCTTCGTGCACGACGGCACGGTTCTCGATTGCACCGAGGGAGAGCTGGATTTCGCCTATGACCTCAACGTAAAGGCGATGGTCCGCACGATCCGCGCCGTACTGCCGGGCATGCTCGCAAGAGGCGAGGGCTCCATCATCAACGTGTCCTCCGTCGCGAGCAGTATAAAAGGAGTCCCCTCCCGGTTCGTCTACAGCACGACCAAGGCGGCGGTGATCGGCCTCACGAAATCCGTGGCGGCCGATTTCGTCGGGCGCGGCATCCGGTGTAATGCAATCTGTCCCGGCACGATAGAAACCCCGTCTCTGGAGGACCGGTTGCGCAGCCAGGGCGATTATGAGAAAGCGCGCGCGGCCTTCATCGCGCGTCAGCCGATCGGGCGCATCGGCCGGCCAGAGGAAATCGCAGACCTGGCGCTGTACCTGGCGGGGGCAACCTATACGACCGGACAGATCCACATCATCGACGGCGGCTGGTGCATCTGAGGGTGAGACTGCCGCATATTGTCACGCTTAAGTACATGCTTTACGGCCTCAATCTGCGGCGCCGACTTGCTCACTCACTATCGCGCCAGCGGCTGCGGGCACGGCGGGTGTCAGCAGGTTGCGACAGGGCGAAAAGCTGCCTGCGGCGGGTGGGGGACGAGCCGCCGCGCGCCGTGACGGTTAGCACAGTTCGGTCATCCAACTTGTCATAAGATAGAGACCATTGCGTCAAGCGTATGACGGGGAGTGCCCGCAGAAGGCGCGAATTTTCTTTGCCTCTCCGGTGGGTTTTCCGTTATTTTGTCGCGCTTGAGCTTGGACCATAAAGAAGCTTTTGCGGGGTTGAACAACATCGCACGGCAGTTCCGTCCGCAGCAGGTGGATGGGGAGATGTCCGTGGCAGCGAAGCGGCGTACGGCCGGCAGCGCTCGGCTCGCCCGTTGCGGCGGGCAGGGCCTCTAGATCCAGTCTTGACCACCGTTCCCGCCGTCGGTATACGCGGCGCTGATTCCGTTATCGTGGAGCTCATGGATGCCAACGCCAGAACGCGCGCGCCGTAGCAGTAAGACCAATGGCCGCGATCGCGCGGGAGAGGAGACGCTTGACGCCCGCAAGCTGCTGCGAGCGCTGCAAGCGGTGTGCGACGGCGACTTCTCGGTACGGCTCCCCGGCGATCAGACCGGCCTCGCGGGCAAAGTGGCCGACACCTTCAATGAGATCGTCAACGCGAACCAGCGCCTGGCGCGGGAGCTCGAGCGGGCGGGCCAGATCGTCGGCAAGGACGGCAAGACGCGCCACCGCGTGTTGACCGATCGCCGCTCCGGCGCCTGGGGCGCGATGGAGGCCTCTGTCAATACGCTGATCGATGATCTGCTGTGGCCGACCACCGAGGTCACGCGGACGATCTCAGCGATGGCCAAGGGCGATCTGTCCCAGACCATGGCGCTGCAGGTGGACGGCCGGCCGCTGAAGGGCGAGTTCCTGCGAGCGGCCACCATCGTCAACACGATGATCGAGCAGATGAGCGCCTTCACTTCGGAAGTGACCCGCGTGGCGCGTGAGGTCGGTACCGAGGGCAAGCTCGGCGGCCAGGCTGCCGTGCCGGGGGCCTCGGGCACGTGGAAGGATCTGACCGACAGCGTGAACTCCATGGCCAGCAACCTGACCGGTCAGGTGCGCAACATTTCGGAAGTGACCATCGCCGTGGCAAACGGCGACCTGTCACGCAAGATCACCGTCGACGTGCGCGGAGAAATCCTCCAACTCAAGGAAGCGATCAACACGATGGTGGACCAGCTGCGGTCGTTTGCAGCCGAGGTCACGCGTGTAGCCCGTGAAGTAGGCACCGAAGGCAAGCTCGGCGGTCAGGCAATCGTGCCGGGCGTGGCCGGCACGTGGAAGGACCTCACCGACTCGGTCAACGCGATGGCCACCAACCTCACCGGTCAGGTTCGTAACATTGCCGAGGTGACAACAGCGGTAGCCCGCGGCGACCTGTCTCGCAAGATCACCGTCGACGTCAAAGGAGAGATCCTCGAGCTGAAGAACACTGTCAACACGATGGTGGACCAGCTCAACAGCTTCGCGGCCGAAGTCACGCGTGTGGCGCGCGAAGTCGGTACCGAGGGCAAGCTCGGCGGCCAGGCCGTGGTGCCCGGCGTCGCGGGTACCTGGAAGGATCTTACCGACAACGTCAATTCGATGGCCGGCAATCTGACTGGCCAGGTGCGCAACATCGCCGAAGTGGCGACCGCTATCGCCAGCGGCGACCTGTCGCGCAAGATCACCGTCGACGTGCGCGGGGAGATTCTGCAGCTCAAGGAAACTATCAATACGATGGTCGACCAGCTCCGTTCGTTCGCCTCGGAAGTGACTCGCGTGGCGCGCGAGGTCGGTACCGAAGGCAAGCTGGGCGGACAGGCGGTAGTGCCGGGAGTGGCCGGGACCTGGAAGGATCTCACCGACAGCGTCAACTCCATGGCCGGCAACCTCACCGGCCAGGTACGCAACATCGCCGAGGTCGCCACGGCAATCGCCAACGGCGACCTTTCCCGCAAGATCACCGCGGGCGTAAAGGGCGAGATTCTTCAGCTCAAAGAGTCCATCAACACGATGGTGGATCAGCTCAATGCCTTCGCCGCGGAGGTGACCCGCGTGGCGCGCGAGGTCGGCACGGAAGGCAAGCTGGGCGGGCAGGCAGAGGTGAAAGGCGTCAGCGGTGTGTGGAAAGACCTCACCGAGAACGTCAACTCGATGGCCAGCAACCTGACGGGCCAGGTCCGCAACATCGCCGAGGTGTCAACTGCCATTGCGCGCGGTGACCTTTCGCGCAAGATCACTGTGGACGTGCGCGGTGAGATCCTGCAGCTGAAGGAAACCATCAACACAATGGTGGATCAGCTCAACAGCTTCGCAGCCGAGGTGACCCGTGTGGCGCGCGAGGTCGGCACTGACAACGTCAACTCGATGGCACGCAACCTCACGGGTCAGGTGCGCAATATCGCCGAAGTATCTACGGCGATTGCGCGCGGTGACCTGTCGCGCAAGATCACTGTGGACGTGAAGGGAGAGATCCTGCAGCTCAAGGAGACCATCAATACGATGGTGGATCAGCTTAACGGCTTCGCCGCCGAGGTCACACGTCTGGCGCGCGAGGTAGGTACGGAAGGAAAGCTGGGCGGCCAGGCGTTGGTGCCAGGCGTCGCGGGAACCTGGAAGGACCTCACGGACAACGTGAACGTGATGGCGAACAACCTCACCAACCAGGTGCGCGGTATCGTGAAGGTTGTGACCGCAGTCGCGAGCGGCGACCTGCGACAACGGCTCACTGTGGAATCGAAAGGCGAGGTCGCAGCGCTCGCTGACACGATCAACAGCATGACCGACACGCTGGCCATCTTTGCCGAGCAGGTGACGAGCGTGGCGCGCGAAGTGGGCGTCGAAGGTCGTCTCGGTGGGCAGGCGCACGTGCCGGGCACGGCCGGCACCTGGAAGGACCTCACGGCCAACGTGAACCTGCTGGCGGCGAATCTGACCAACCAGGTGCGCGCGATCGCCGAGGTCGCAACCGCGGTGACCAAGGGCGACCTCACGCGCTCGATTCAAGTGGAAGCGCGCGGAGAGGTCTCGGAGCTCAAGGACAACATCAACGCGATGATCGGCAATCTGCGCGCGACCACGGAGCGCAATACCGAGCAGGACTGGCTCAAGACCAACCTTGCAAAGTTCAGCCGCATGATGCAGGGCCAGCGCGATCTGGTCACGGTGGGCAAGCTGCTGCTTGCCGAGCTGGCGCCGCTGGTCGAGGCGCAGCAGGGCATCATGTATGTGATGGAAGGGACCGACCGAGCCTCCGGTCTCAAGGAGCTGGCCAGCTACGCCGACCAGCCGTATGACAACCGCGAGCTGCGTAGATACGGCCTGGGCGAAGGGCTCGTGGGCCAGGCCGCGGCGGATCGCCAGAGACTGCTGTTGACGGACATTCCGGCCGATGCCATCAGCGTACGGGCCGGTCTGGTCACTGCACGGCCCCGAAACGTCATCGTTCTACCCGTGCTGTATGAGGGGCACGTGAAAGCGGTCGTGGAGTTGGCTTCGCTCTACGAGTTCACTCCCGCTCACCTGGCGTTTCTCGAGCAGCTTACCGGCAGCATCGGCGTGGTGCTGAACACGATCGAGGCGTCGATGCGCACCGAGGACTTGCTGAAACAGTCGCAGCAACTCGCCGGCGAGCTGCAGACGCAGCAGACCGAGCTGCAGCAGACGAACGAAGAGCTGGCGAACAAGGCGAAGCTGCTGGCGGAGCAGAACGCGGAGGTCGAGCGCAAGAACCAGGAAATCGAGCTCGCCCGCCGCGCGCTCGAGGAGAAGGCCGCGGAGCTCGCGCTCACCTCGCGCTACAAGTCGGAGTTCCTCGCCAACATGTCGCACGAGCTGCGCACGCCGCTCAACAGCATCCTGATCCTCGGCCAGCAACTCTCGGAGAACCCCGACAAGAACCTGTCTGCGCGCCAGGTGGAGTTCGCAAAGACCATCCATGGCGCGGGCACCGATCTGCTCAATCTCATCAGCGACATCCTCGACCTGTCGAAGATCGAGTCGGGCACGGTCACCGTCGAATGCGAGGACCTGCTGTTCACCCACCTGCGGGAGACGATCCAGCGCAACTTCCGCCACGAGGCGGAGGCGCGCAAGCTGTCCTTTACCGCAGACTTCGACTCGCGCCTCGGCCGGGCGATCAGCACCGACTCCAAGCGCCTGATGCAGGTCCTGAAGAATCTTGTCTCGAATGCCCTCAAGTTCACCGAGCACGGCGGCGTGCGCTTGCACGTCGGGGTGGCTAACAGCGGGTGGAGCTCCGAGCACCCGATCCTGGGCCGGGCGCCCACGGTGATCGCGTTTTCGGTGAGCGACACGGGCATCGGCATTCCCCCCGAGAAGCAGAAGATCATCTTCGAAGCCTTCCAGCAGGCGGATGCCGGCACGGCGCGCAAGTACGGCGGCACCGGCCTTGGGCTGGCGATCAGCCGCGAGCTCGCGCATCTGCTGGGCGGGGAGATCCGCTTGAGCAGCGTACCGGGCAGCGGCAGCACCTTCACGCTGTACCTGCCGCTCACCTATATGGGACCTGCCTACGGCAGGGTGGCGACTCAAGGCGCGGCGAATCAGGCGGCGGCCGCAGCGTTTCAGCCGGTCGTACTGCCGGTCGTTCGCGTGGAGGAGATCGCCGATGATCGGGAGGATCTGCAGCCCGGGGACGCCGTGCTGCTGGTCGTCGAGGATGATCCGCACTACACACGGGTGCTGCTCAACCTGGCCCGCGACCGGGGGTTCAAGGTGCTCGTGGCGAGAACCGGCGCGGATGCGCTGGCGTTGGCGAGCAAGCACAAGCCGACCGCCATTTCGCTCGATGTGTTCTTGCCGGATATGCTCGGTTGGACGGTGCTCAACCAGCTGAAGGCCAATCCGCAGACGCGGCACATCCCTGTGCAGATCATCACGATCGAAGAGGAGCGTCAGTACGGGCTAGAGCGCGGTGCGTTCTCCTTCATGACCAAGACCGTCACCACCGAGAGCCTGGAGGAGGCGCTCGATCGCCTCAAGAGCTTCACGACCATGCAGCTGCGGCAGCTGCTCGTGGTCGAGGACGATCCGGCCGAGCAGCTGAGCATCTCGGAGCTTCTGGGCCACCGGGATGTACAGATCACGACCGCCGGCACGGGAGCCGAGGCGCTCAAGGTGTTGCGCGAGCGCGCATTCGATTGCGTCGTGCTGGACCTGCTGCTGCCCGACATGTCCGGTTTCGAGCTGCTTAGCGAAGTGCAAAAGGATGCCAAGCTGCGGCATCGTGATCAAGGGTGTGCGCTCACCTGAGCGGCTGCTCGATGAGACGGCGTTGTTCCTGCACCGGGTGATCGCCGATCTGCCGCCGGCCAAACAGCAGATGATCGAGACACTGCATGGGAGCGATGAGGCGCTGCAGGGCCGCAAGGTGCTGGTGGTCGACGATGACATCCGCAACATCTTTGCGCTCAACAGTCTGCTCGAGCGGCACAGCATGCAGGTGATCAGCGCGACCAACGGCGAGGAAGCCATCAAACTGCTCGAGAGCACCGACGACCTGTCGCTCGTGCTCATGGACGTCATGATGCCGGAGATGGACGGCTACGAGACCATGCGCCAGATCCGCAGCAAGCCGCAGTTCCGCCGGCTGCCGATCATTGCCCTCACCGCCAAGGCAATGAAGGGCGACCGGGAGAGGTGTCTGGAAGCTGGAGCATCCGACTATGTTGCCAAACCTGTGAACACCGACCAGCTGCTCTCGCTGGTACGCACGTGGTTACACCGGTAGGGTGAATTGGGTAACGGGGGTCGCGTGAACCTGCACGGTCGGGACACAGGCGCATGAGCGCGAATGACAGGGTGAATATCCTGCTGGTCGATGACCAGCCTGCCCGGCTGCTGACGTACGAGTCGATCCTGAAGGACCTCGACCAGAATCTCGTGCGTGCGCATTCGGGGCTCGAGGCGCTCGAGAAGCTCATCAAGGAGGAGTTCGCCGTGGTGCTCTTGGACGTGAGCATGCCGGACATGGATGGTTTCGAGGCGGCGAGGCTGATCCACGAGCACCCGCGCTTCGAGAAGACCCCGATCATCTTCGTGACCGGCGTGCACGTGACCGAGTTCGACCGGCTCAAGGGCTACAAGGCCGGGGCGGTCGATTACGTCTCCATTCCGCTGGTGCCGGAGATCCTGCGCAGCAAGGTCGCCGTGCTNNNAGGAGCTCAACCGCAGCCTTGCGCAGGCCAACGAGCGCCTCGCGCAGGCGCACACCACGCTGCAGGCGGAGAAGACCCGGGAACTCGAGACGCTGAATCGCGTCCTGCAACAGGCGAACGCCGAGCTCGAGGCGGCCAACCGCTCGCTGCAGAACGAGGTTGCCGAGCGTACCCGCGCGGAGGCCGCGCTCAAGGAAGCCGACCGTCACAAGGACGAATTCCTCGCCATGCTGGCGCACGAGCTGCGCAACCCCCTCGCGCCGATCCACAACGCTACCCAGCTCATGCGCCTCAAGCCGTTCGCGGACCCACAGCTCTCGTGGGCGCGGGACATCATCGAGCGGCAAGTCGTGCATCTCACACGGCTAGTCGATGACCTGCTGGACGTGTCACGCATCACGCGCGGCAAGATCAATCTGACCAAGGAAGTGATCGAGCTGGGCACGCTGGTGGCACGGGCCCTGGAGACCGTCCACCCGCTGATCGAGGAGCGTGGGCACAGGCTCACCGTCGAGATGCCCGACACCGAGCTCGTCATTTTCGGCGACCCGACGCGCCTCACCCAGGCGCTCGCCAACGTGCTCGGCAATGCGGCGAAATATACCGACCGCGGAGGGCGCATCACGATTCGCGGGTCGCAGAAAGGCACCGAAGCGGAGGTTCGGGTGCGCGATACCGGGATCGGGATCCCTGCGGAGATGCTGCCCAGCATTTTCGACCTGTTCACGCAGCTCGATCGCAGCTCCGGCCCCGCGCAGAGCGGGCTCGGCATCGGGCTCGCGTTGGTGCGCAGGTTGGTTGAGATGCACGGAGGCACCGTCACCGCGCGCAGCGACGGGGCCGGTCGGGGTAGCGAATTCGTGATCCGCTTGCCGCTGTTCTTCGGGGAGGCGGACCAGAAGCCGCCCGCTTCCAAGCGAGAATTGCCGGGGGCGCACCCCATGCCGAATGCAAACGCGTCCAACGGCCGTCAGCACCGCATCCTGCTCGCCGACGACAACAACGATGCGCTGGAGAGTCTGGCAACACTGCTGCAGCTCAGCGGCCACGAGGTCTACACCGCCACCAACGGGCAACTCGCGCTCGAACGCGCCGAGCAGCACCGGCCGGAAGTAGCGCTGCTCGACATCGGCATGCCCATGCTGGACGGGTACGAGGTGGCGCGGCGCATACGCGCGCAGCCCTGGGGACGGCGAATCACGCTGGTTGCGCTCACCGGGTGGGGCCAGGACGCAGACCGCCGCCGCTCGCGGGAGGCGGGGTTCGATTCACACTTGGTCAAGCCGCTCGACCTGGACAAGCTCACGGAGCTGCTGGCGCGGCTGCCCGCGAGCCCGCCGGCCGCCGCGTCGGCGGACCCACGGGGCCAGGGGTTCAATCCCCCGGCGAACTGACAGGGTCCTGTGCAGGTGAGGGCGCGCAGAGCCCCCGGCGCCGCG
>VBNY01000426.1 GCA_005877705.1 Gammaproteobacteria bacterium | reverse complement strand
CCTCCTGCGCGAGCACCGGCAGCGCCTGGCGCACCGGTGTGCGCGACATGCCCAGCAGCTGCGCGAGCCGCGCCTCCGCAACGCGCGCTCCGGGACCGAGCTCGCCGCGCAGGATCATTTCGCGGATCCGCACGATCGCTCGGGTTTGATGGCCATTCATTTTGAGTAGCGGACGCGCGAGAAAGCCGCGACAAGTGTTCGCGTTGGGATCCCAATTGTCAATGAGTGCCTACGGCGGCCTGTCGGCTTCGAGCGGCGCGGTAGGAGAAGCCTTTGTTTTAAGAGGAATTCCAGGTCAAGTGACCCTTGGGCGATTCGCTCTCGGGCGCAATCAACTGAGCAAACGGGATCCCGCCAAGGGCGGGTGGCGCTGGACCAAGACCGGGTAGCGTTCACTTGTCTCCCAGCGCCTTGTCCTCGTTGGCCCGCCTGCGGCCATCCCCTACCGTCTTAGACGGCCACGGCACTGAAGGCTCAGCTCCAGAGCCGGCGGGAGGCGAGCTGCGCTCCCTCGACCAGGGACCTGAGCTTCAGGTACGCGATGTCCGGCTCCACTGGACCGAAGCCGGCGAAAGTACCGAAGCCGCAGTCCGTCCCCGCCATGACCCGCTCGCGCCCCACGATGTTGGCGAAGCGCTCGATGCGTTCGGCGACCAGCTGCGGATGCTCGATGTAGTTCGTAGTCGTCGCCAGCATTCCCGGGATCAGGATCTTATCGTCCGGGATGCTCGCGTCCCTGAAGACCGACCACTCATGCGCGTGGCGCGGGTTGGCCGCCTCGAACAACAGTCCCTGGGGCTTGGCCTTGAGCACGATCGGCAGCAGGCGCGCCATCGGCACGTCGTGATGGTGCGGCCCTTCGTAGTTGCCCCAGCACACGTGCATTCGCACGCGGTCCGCAGGCACGTTGCGCAGCGCGTGGTTCAGCACCTCGATGTGGCGCGCGGCGAGGATCTCAAACGCCTCGCCCCATCGCGAGATCCGGTGCATCGATCTGCAGGATGATGCCCGCTCGCACGATGGCCTCGTACTCGGCGGTTAGGGCCGCGGCCAGGGCCTCGAGGTACTCATCCTGCGTGCGGTAGAAGTCGTTGGGCTGGAAGAGCGCGACGACCCCCGGCGATGCGGCGTTCATGAACGCCCCTGCGGGATGCGCCGCGGCCGCCGCAGCGCTCAGGTTCGCGATATCGACCTCCAGCGGCCGTGGGTCCTTGACGCTGACCGGCCCAACGCAGCGCGGCCGCCGGTATTTCGCCGTGGACCCACGCTCTGCGAGCTTGCGCAGGAGTCCCGGGAACTCGACCAGGTCCTGCCCCGGCTCGCGCGGCGTGTCGCCGTCGAACCCGGACAGGCGGCGCGCGATGTAGGTCGCGTAGCTGATCTTGCTCATCTCGCCGTCGCTGACCAAATCGATGCCGACCTCCACCTGCCGGCGCACCACTTCGGCCACGGCCGCGGTAATGACAGCGTCGTCGCGAGCGCTGTCACGCGATTCTTCGCGCTCGCGCGCGAACAGCACCTCCGTCACGGCCTGGCTGCGCGGAAGGCTGCCGACGTGCGTCGTGAGGATTCGGTCGATGCTGCCCGTCATGCCGCTTGATCTCCGTCCCGGCTCTTCAGCGGTACGTGTTGTTGGAGGTGTGATCGCCCGCGAGCCAGCGCTTGAGCGCCTGATGGGCATCCGCGCGCCGGTCGCGCGTGATCCTGGCGACGTCGGGGTGATCGAGAGTGAATTCGAGGATCAGCCCGTTCGGGTCGGTCACATAAACCGAGCGGCAGTAGCCGTGTTCGAGCACATAGGTGTCCGGGGGCTGGATACCCGCCTTCGCAATGCGCGCCTCGATGGCCGCCTGAGTCTCTGCGTCCACCCAGAGCGCAATGTGGTGAAAGGGCGTCTGCGGCATCTTCGGGCCAAACTCCGCCTGGTCGGCAGGGTCGGCGAACTGAAAGAAGGCGAGCGCACCGCCGTCACCGATCCCGTAGAAGGTGTGCACGTAGGTGCGCACCTTGCCGAAGAGTTCGTCCGATTCGCACCAAGTGGCCATCAGCGGCAGCCCAATCACGTCTTCGTAGAAGCGCCGCGTCTTCTCCTGGTCCTGAGTCACGTAGGCGGTGTGGTGCAGGCGCGCGGGCAGTTTGGCCATGACAGTTACCTCCTGCTAAAACTTGTACCCGAACTCCACCCCGTAGCGGCGCGGCTGAGCCTTCCACAGGAAGCCGCCGGGGGAGAACTCGGTGTTGTAGATCTGGTTGGTCAGATTCCTCGACCAGGCTGTGAGCGACCAGCGGGCAGCCTCAATGCCGAGGCGCGCGTCGACCAGATTCACCGGGTCGCGCGCGGTCACGTTGTACGGATCCCACCAGGTACGGCCGATCTGCTGGTAGTCGACGCGGCCTACGGCCGCGAGGCCGTTGCTGAGCGGCTGACTGTACTGCACACCCGCATTGATGGTGGTGCGCGAGACCAGCGGGGCCTGGTTGCCAATGACGGTCGGATCTTCCATGCCGGTGATCTTACTGTCGGTGTAACCAAAGCTCGCGTACAGGCTGAGGCGGTCGGTCGGATGCGCATTGAGCTCGATCTCGCCACCCTTGTAGCGCGCATCGAGGTTACCGAGGTTCTGCGTCGAGTTCGCCGCCAGAAACACGAAGAAGTAGCCGTTGGTGGACTTCGTGTCATAGAGGCTGACGCCAAGGTTCAGGCGGCGATCGAGGAAGTCGCCCTTGAAGCCAATTTCCCAGGTGTCCGCGAGTTCAGCGTTGAACAGGTCGTGCACGCCCCGGATCCCGGTGGTCTGAGCCACAGCACCGACCCCCGTCTGATTGAAGCCGCCGCTGCGGAAGCCGCGGCTCCAGCCGCCGTAGAAGGTGAGATTCTCCGCCGGCTTGTAGCGCAGGGTGCCTTTGGGCTGCAGCGCGTCCCAGGTGTGCTTGCGTACCTCGCCCGTGAAGGCCGACGGGTCGGGCAGGAACGAGGTGGGCGTCTCGGTGATGTTCTTGCGGGTATCCTCGTCGTAGCGGGCCGCCGCGTCGATCTCGAACTGCGGCGTGACCTCGTAGGTGGCATCGGCGAAGAGAGCCCAGGCATCCTGTTTCTGCGTGTCGGCGAGGAACGTGGCACTCGGGTTGGGTCCGCCGAAGCGGGGCTGCTCGTAAATCGGCAATACCCCGAGGCCCTCGTCCACCATGTTGCCGGTGGAGATGAAGCGGTCGGTGTGCACGAAGTACGTACCGGCGATCCACGAGAAGTTACCCAGCGGATTGGCGGTAAAGCGCAGCTCTTCGCTGTAGGCCTTGACGTCCAGAAACTGGCTCTGGTTCAGGTCGGTCCCCAGCAACGCCTGAAAGATCGAGTCGGCGCGCGGCCGAAAGTCATAGGCATCGCCGGTGATGATCTCCTTGGTACGGTCCCAGGCCGAGATCGAGGAGAACACGCCCGCCGCGGTCTTGAAGTCGAGCTTGAGCGATACGTTCCACAGGTCACGGTTGTCCTCACCTGTGTTGTTGACGGTGATGGGCGTGCTCGTGTTATTGGCATCCGGAGGCGTGGTGAACGTGCTGAAGGGATTGGCCTCATTAGCGCGCGGTATCACGAAGTAGAAGCCGCGGGTCTCCAGGCGATCGAACGATACGCGCAGGTCACCGGTGAAGGCCTCGCTCGGGCTCCACAGCAGGCGCATCCGGCCGGAGTAGTCGCGCGCCGGATCGGCCTTCTGGTTGAGGTAGGTGTTGTCGAGCAAGCCATCAGTGTTGTAGAAGTTGAACGAGGCGCGGTATTTGAGCGTCTTGGAGTCGTTGAGGGGCCCGCTCAAGGCCAGCTGCGCGCGGGTCGAGTTGCCTTTGCCGTAGCCGAGCTTC
>VBNY01000295.1 GCA_005877705.1 Gammaproteobacteria bacterium | reverse complement strand
CGTTTGGGCTGCGCTTGCGTGGCAGCAATCGTGGCGCACGCAGCGCGCCCTGCCGAATCAAGTCCGCGCACCGCGCTACCATACGCTCACCGATGGATGGCATGCCTGGCGCGCCGCGCGCCGCGCCATCACGGGAGCATATCGCCTGACTTGAGACTGCGAGGACGGTCCGGATTGAGCACGCCGTTTGATCCCCGAAACCACGTCGCGGGCCCGGATGAGCTCAGGGAACGCGCGATCGCGATTACCGGCGCCGGCGACGGCATTGGCCGCGCCGTCGCGCTGGCCTGCGCACGCTGCGCAGCCAATGTGATCCTCATCGGGCGCAACTCGCGCAAGCTCGAAGCGGTGCACGCGGAAATCGGGCGCGCCGGCGGCCCCGAGCCGAGCATCGCCTTGCTCGACCTCGAGAAGGCCCTCGCCGGGGACTATGACCAACTCGCCACCGGCGTGTTGGAGCGCTACGGGCGTCTCGACGGGCTGCTGCACAACGCGGGCATCCTCGGGACCCTCTCGCCGATCGAACACTACGACGTGCCAACGTGGTGCCGCGTGCTGCACGTGAACGTGACCGCCGCGTTCGCGCTCACTCAAGTGCTGCTGCCGGCGCTGCGGCGCTCGACGGACGCCTCGATCGTATTTACGACAAGTAATGTAGGCAGACGAGGCCGGGCGTACTGGGGCGCCTACGCCGTATCGAAGTTTGCCACAGAGGGTCTTACGCAGGTGCTGGCCGCCGAGCTGGAGGGGATCGGCCCGGTGCGCGTGAACGCGTTGAACCCGGGCCGGGCCCGCACGCTGATGCGGCGCCAGGCTTATCCGGCGGAGGACATCAACACCCTGCCGCCGCCCGAGGCCCTCACCGGCCCGTACGTCGCGCTGTTGGGTCCGGCCAGCCGCGGCGTGACGGGTGGGTCGTTCGACTGCCAGTAAATTCCCGCGCCCGCGATGCACTTCATCCCACGGCAAGAGGCGCGGCGTGCGTGGAGAGCAGCGAGCGAAGCTCCTCGGAGTTGAGCTCGCGAAACTGGCCGCGCCCCAAAGAGCGCTCCAGCGCGATCGGTCCAAGCTGCGTGCGCAGTACACGGCTGACGAGCGCCCCTTGCCGCTCGAACAATTGCCGCACATCCTTGCCGCTCGCGCCACGCGCTGCGAGCGCGTACCAGCGGTTTGCCGCCTCGCCGCCCGCCGACTCGCAGCGCTCCACCGCGAGATGCGCACCGCTGTCGAGCGTTCCGCTCAGGATGCCCTGCAGCTGCTGCTCATCGAGCTCCCCACGGACGCGGACGCTGAATTCGCTGGCGAGCCAGCGCACCGAGCGCTGCAACTTCGCTGCAAGCTCGCCGTCCGCGGTCACGAGCTCGAGTCCACCGTCGATGCGCGGCATGGGGCTGACCGTGATGAAGCGGCGGCCCGCTGCACGCGGCAGCCGCTCAACCAAGGCCTTGTTTGGCGGATCGGCACCGCCCCCTGCCTCATCCCGCACCGCAGGGCGCAGGCTCTCACCCGGTGAGCGATGGCAGATGAATGCCAGCGCTCGGCCGCTGGCCTCACGCTGACGGACCAGGCGCCCGTCGAGCCGCACCTGGTCGGAGAGGGACACGCGCACGCCGAGCGTTGCGGTCTGACCGTTGACGGTAATGCGGCCAGCGCGAATCCAGTCCTCCGTCTCTCGACGCGACGCCAGTCCCGCGCGGGCAAACACTTTCTGCAGGCGCTCGGGCTCGGGTCGCCGCGTGCCGCTGCCGACCGGATGAGAGGACTTCGCGGACTTTCGCCGCATCAACCGTCGGGGTCTGAGTCACGAGCATCCGCCACGAGTCCGCGCGAGCCGTGACCGTCTGCGGACGGCTCCTCATCCTCGACAACGTCGTCGTCGCCAGCGGCTTCGCCCGGCAGGTTGTCAGACTCATCGATGGCGGCGTTGCCGCTGTTGGCGGCGCCGTCAGCTTCGGCGGCCCAAAGATCCTCCTCGGCGGCACAGGCACCAGCGGCTTCGCCCGGCAGCTCGAGCTGCGGGTTGATCTCGCCCATCGCCTTGAGCTGCGCCAGCGGCGGCAGCTCACCCAGGCTCTTCAAGCCGAAGTAATCGAGGAACTCGCGCGTGGTGCCGAGGAGCTCGGGCCGGCCGGGCACGTCGCGGTGACCGACGACACGCACCCAGTTACGCTCCATCACCGTCTTGATGATGTTGGGATTCACCTGCACGCCGCGCACCGCCTCGATCTCGGCGCGCGTGATCGGCTGGCGGTAGGCGATCAGCGCCAGGGTCTCGAGCAGCGCGCGCGAGTAGCGCCCCGGCCGCTCCGGCCACAGGCGCGAGATCTGCGGCGCCAGCTCGCGCCGCACCTGGATGCGAAAGCCCGCCGCAGTCTCCTTGATTTCGATTCCACGGCTCGCGTATTCGTCCGCCAGCGCCTCGAGGGCTGCGCGGATCGCCTCCGCCGGCGGGCGAGCGTGCTCGTCGAAGAGCTGAGTGAGCTCGGGCAGCTGCAACGCCCTGCCCGCTGCGAGCAGGGCCGCTTCGACCACGTTCCTGATGTATGACTCATTCATGAGCGGACCTCATCCGGCGACGGCCATTCAAGCGTCGGGCTCCAGATCCAGCCGCGCGTCCGCGGCTGGCTTCGAATCAGAGTCGGCGTCGGCGGCAGTGCCCGCGGTCACAGCGGGCGCGGGATCGTTGTCGGTCACGACGCGCAGCGTGCGGTTGGCTCCTGCGACACGCACGTGCAAGGGCGCGAACGGCTCCGCCTGCACGATGTCGATGAGCCCCTCGCGCACCAGCTCGAGGATCGCGACGAAGGTGACCGTGACCCCCATGCGTCCCTCCTCGGGACGGAACAGGCGCACGAATTCCACGAAACTCGAGCTCTCGAGCGCCGACAGAATATCGCTCATGCGCTCGCGAATCGTCAGCCGCTCGCGCTGAATGTGATGGTGCGCAAACATCTGGGCGCGCGCCACGACTTCCTTGAAGGCGACGAGCATTTCCGGCAGCGTGATCTGCGGCAGCACCCGCAGGAAGTGGCCCACACGTCGCGCTCGAGCCGTGGCAGTGCGTCGATATCCTCGGCGGCGCGCTTGAACCGCTCGTATTCCTGCAGGCGGCGCACCAGCTCGGCGCGCGGATCCAGCTCCTCGCCGTCGCCGTCGAGCTTCGGCCGCGGCAGCAACATCCGCGATTTGATCTCGGCGAGCGTCGCGGCCATCACCAGGTATTCACCGGCGAGCTCGAGCTGCAACTCCTGCATCAGCTCGATGTAGCGCATGTACTGGCGCGTGATCTCGGCCAGCGGGATGTCGAGAATGTCGAGATTCTGCCGGCGGATGAGATAGAGCAGCAGATCGAGCGGCCCCTCGAACGCCTCGAGAAACACCTCGAGCGCCTGCGGGGGAATGTACAGATCGTGCGGCAGCTGGGTCACGGGCTCACCGTTGACCATGGCGAAGGGCATCTCGACCTGCTCGGGCGGCGCCTCGGCGTGAGCCGCCGGCGGGGGCGCGTTGGACACGACGATCCTCAGCTCGGGCTTACGTTTCATGCGCTTCGCGTCGCAACGGATCGTTACCCATGCCTAGTCGGCGCGCAGGTGCATGGCGCGCCGCACCTCCTCCATCGTCTGACGGGCCGCATCGCGCGCCTTGTCGGCGCCTTCCGCGACGATACCCCGCACGAGCTCCGGATTGTCCTCGAACTCCTGCGCGCGGCGGCGCATGGCGGTAACCTCCTCCACGATTTTATCGATGAGCGGCTGCTTGCAGTCGAGACAGCCGATGCCGGCCGTCCGGCAACCCTCGTTGACCCACTTGCGGGTGCTGTCGTCCGAGTAGATCTTGTGCAGATCCCAGACGGGACACTTCTCCGGGTCACCCGGATCGGTGCGTCGCACGCGCGCCGGATCGGTTTTCATCGCCCGCAGTTTCTGCACGATCGCCTCCGGATCCTCGCGCAGGCCGATGGTGTTGCCGTACGACTTCGACATCTTGCGCCCATCGAGTCCCGGGACTTTGGGCGTCGCGGTCAGCAGCGCCTGTGGCTCGGGAAGGATCGTGACCCCCGTGCCCTCGAGAAATCCGAGCAGCCGCTCCCGATCGGCCACCGTGATGCGATTGTTGCTGTGGACGAGTGC
>VBNY01000294.1 GCA_005877705.1 Gammaproteobacteria bacterium | reverse complement strand
CCCGAAGAACCAGAAGATATGCTGGAACATCACCGGGTCACCGCCGCCGGCCGCCGTGAAGAAGGTCGTGCCGAAGAAATGGTCGGTGAGCAGCATCGTCACGGCGCCCGCCAGCACCGGCATCACCGCGATCAGCAGGTAGGCCGTGATCAGCCAGGTCCACACGAACAGCGGCATGCGCAGCAGCGTGATGCCCGGCGCGCGCAGGTTCATGATGGTGACGATGACATTGATGGCGCCCAGGATGGAGGAGGCGCCCATCAGGTGAATCGAGAAGATCAGCATCGGAAAGGAGGCGCCGTTCTGCAGCGCCAGCGGCGGGTACATCGTCCAGCCGCCCGCGGGGGCGCCGCCCGGCACGAACAGCGAGGACAACAGCAGCGTGAAGGCGAACGGCAGGATCCAGAAGCTGAAGTTGTTGAGGCGCGGCAGCGCCATGTCCGGCGCCCCGAGCTGCATTGGAATCATCCAGTTCGCCAGTCCCGTCCACGCCGGCATCACCGCTCCGAAGATCATGATCAGCGCGTGCATCGTCGTCATGGAGTTGAAGAACTGCGGGTCGACGAACTGCAGGCCGGGCTGAAACAGCTCCAGGCGGATGACCATCGCCATCGCGCCGCCGATGAAGAACATCGTGCAGGCGAAGACGAGGTACATCGTGCCGATGTCCTTGTGGTTCGTCGCGTAGACCCAGCGGCGCCAGCCGTACGGCTTGTGGTCGTGGTCGTCGGCGTGAGCGGCGGGTGCGGCGTCGTGAGAGTGCTGCTGCTCTGCCATGTCGTGATCTCTCTAAAGCTGCGAACTGAGATGTCCGGGAATCGGCCAATGCGCCTTAAGGCGGGGCTCGCTAGCCGGTCGCCGCCGCCGGCACGGCCGCTTGCTTCTGCTGGGCCGCCTGCTCCTTGAGCCAGGCCTCGAAATCGGCCTTCGAGCGCACATCCACCACGATCGGCATGAATCCGTGATCGCGGCCGCAGAGCTCCGCGCACTGACCGCGGTAGAGCCCGGGCTTGTCGGTATCCACCCTGAACCAGGCCTCGTTGACGAACCCCGGGATGGCATCCTTCTTCACGCCGAAGGCGGGCACCCACCAGGAGTGGATCACATCCGCGCCGGTGATGAGCAGCCGCACCTTCGTGCCAACCGGGACGACCAGCGGGTTGTCGACGTTGAGGAGGTAATGCTCCACGGTGGTCGGATCGATCCCCGAGAGCAGCTCGCGCGCCGCGTCGCTCTTACGGTCGAGGCGGGAGAAGAAAGCCACGCCATCGTCGAGGTAGTCGTACTGCCAGCCCCACTGGAAGCCGGTCACCTTGATGGTCAGCTCCGTCCTGCTCGTGTCCTCGATCTCGACCAGCGTGCGCGCCGCGGGCACGGCCATCGCGACCAGAATGACCACCGGGACTGCGGTCCAGATGATCTCCACCTTGGTGTTGTGCACCAGAGTGACGTCCGCCACGGCCCCTTTCGATTTGCGGTAGTTGATGATCGACCAGACCATCGCGCCGAACACCACGACGGCGATGGCGACGCACACCCAGAAGATGGTCATGTGAAGGTCATAGATCTTGCGACTGATCTCGGTGACCCCGCGCGTCATGTTGAGCTGCTGCCAGCCGGATTCCGCCCGGGCGGGGGGCATGCCGAGCAAGGCGAGAACCGGCAGCGCCAAAAGCCACGCCTTCGTCGCCAAGCGCGTTGCGAATGAATCAAGTGCGCGAATCATCACTTTAGCCTTACAGCGCGCGCCCGGGCCGACCGCGCGCGGCGCGATACGATAAGCGTTCTCAGCTCCGCCCCTATTTGCGGCCCTCGTGTACTGCGAAAGCGGTCTGCGGCCCTTTCGCGCCGCGGGCAAAAGCCGTGACTATTGCCCGTTAAGCCAGCGAGGGTGTCTCGTTGATGCGGCCGATGAGACGTTGCAGCCGAAGCGCCAGTCCACGCCGCTCCTCCTCCGTGAGGAAACTGCCCAGCTCGCATTGACGGCCGTGCGACTCGATCGTGAGCCGACTCGGATGCAAGCGCGATTTGGGGTGGCGAAGTGTAACCTGCGCCCAATGCCGCGGGAACACGACTTGGGCGCAATGGCTGCCGTCGCGCGACTCGACGCTCACGTCGGACTCGGTGACGGTGATCGTCTGGCGGTGGAAGCGGCGGGCGAGACTCACCTTGAGCGCCCAGCCGAGGAGCGCCATCTCCAGCCCGGCGAACGGCAGCACGGGCCAGAAGCCCTGCAGCGCCAGGATTCCCGCAATGCCGAATGACACGCCGCACAGGCCCGCAAAGAAGCCCGACGCGCCCCGCACGCTCAACGAGCAGTTCGGATAGATCTCGATGCGCAGCGGCTCGGCATCCACGGCGGTCTCACTCAGAGCGGTCGTCCAAGGCTTTCGCGCAGGGGCTGCCTTTGGCGAACGGGCTGCGATGGGGGGGCCTCGATGGTAGCGCACAGGAATTTTTGCTCAAGTCAGAAACTTACGCACGCGCGTGGACAGTTGGATCAGCAACTTACTGATTCTGAAAGCAATCCGGTCCCTACCGATCCCCTGAGATCGCCATAGCTGTCACTAAAGCTGTCACCGGGGATCCCTCCAGGATGCTTCCCGCAGGGGGACCTCG
>VBNY01000293.1 GCA_005877705.1 Gammaproteobacteria bacterium | reverse complement strand
CGTCCTTCGCAGTCTCAAGTCAGGCGATCTGTTCCCGTGATGGCGCGGCGCGCAGGTGCGCGAGCAGCAAACCGAATACGGCGCCTGTCAGGAGCGCGGCGCAGGCGATGACGAAGATGAGCGAAGCGTTCACCGCTCGAAGTGTGACAGATAGTTCACTGCAGGGTCGCGAGTCAGGCGGCACTGCTCCGTCAAGGGGTTGAGCTCGATGCCCGCGAGCGCGCGCAGTGCCAGCCCCGCCGAGCGCGCCCAGCGCGCCAGCTCGGCGGGGCGGATGAGCCGCTCGTATTCATGAGTGCCGCGCGGAATGAGCCGCAGCACATACTCGGCAGCGACGATCGCGAGCAGAAAGGATTTCAGGTTGCGATTGATCGTGGAGATGAAAACCGCTCCGCCGGGCCGGACGAGGCCGGCCAAAGTGGCGGCCATGCGCGCCGGGGACGGCACATGCTCCAGCATCTCCATGCAGGTTATGACGTCGAAACCGCCGGGCTCGGCGGCGAGCACCTCCTCGGCAGCGACCACGCGGTAGTCGATATCGAGCCCCTCGCCGGCGGCGTGCAGGCGGGCGACTTCGATCATTCCCGGCGCGAGATCGATGCCGGTCACTCGCGCTCCCGCGCGCGCGAGTGCTTCGCACAGCAGTCCTCCGCCGCAGCCGACATCGAGGACCCGCGCGCCTGTCAGCGTGACCCGTTCCGCAACGAAGCGCGCCCGCACCGGGTTCAACAGATGCAGCGGACGAAACTCACCGCGCGGATCCCAGAAACGGCCGGCGAGCGCGTTGAATTTCCCGAGCTCACCCTGGTCGGCATTCGCTACCGAGCTCATGCCGCAACTCCCATGCGTATCCGCTCCGCCCATTGACGCGCGAGTGCCCGCAGCTCCTGCTCATCGAAGGCCAGCAGGTGTCCGTCGCTCACGGCGGCACGCCCGGAGGTCCAGACATCCGTCACCTGATTGCGCGTGGCTGCGAACAGGATCGCATCCGCCGGTCGCGCGCAGGGCTGGCAGGGCAAGGTGCTCAGATCGAAGCATACGAGATCGGCCGCCTTGCCCGGCTCGATCGAGCCCACCAGCGAGGCCAGACCGAGCGCTGTGGCGCCACCCAGCGTCGCCATGCGCAACACCTCCGCCGAGGCAAGCTCGTGCTCGATGAGCGCTGCCGTGCGCGCTTCGGCAAGGATGTCCAGCGCGCCGACGGCGGCCGCAGTATCCGTTCCGAGGCCGATGCTGACATGCTGCGCGTCAAGCTTAGCCAGCGGCCACAGCTCGCCGCCGAATCTCAGGTTCGCTTGCGGACACGCCACGAGGCAGATGCCCGTGCGGGTGATGATCTCGAGATCCTCCTCATCGAGCCGGCGCGGCTGGATCGCCGTGAAGCCCGGTCGCAACAGACCGAGCTCCTGCAGCCGCAGCAGCGGGCGGCGGACTTCGTACTCCGAGATATGCATCGCTACGCGCGCGTCCAGCTCGTCAGCGACGCGACGCACGCGGGCGAGAGTCGCATCACTTAGCGCATACGGAGTGCGCGGCGCGAAATACAGGGAGACCCAGGGATCCGACTGGTACTCGTCCCACAGCCGCTCGGCGTTCGCCAAGTGCGCCGTTGTGCTCTCCCAGGGCGTCGGCCCGTCCGCTACCGGCAGCCCGATGGCCGCGCGCACCCGGGCTGCGCCGGCCACGCGCGCGGCCTCTTCGGGGAACAGGTACATGTCCGCGAAGGAGGTGATCCCGGCGCGCAGCATCTCGGCAATCGCCTGCTGCGTTCCGTCCCTCACGAAGTCCGGGCTCATACAGCGTTGCTCTACGGGCAACACCGTCTCCCATAGCCAGCGCATCCGGGGTCCGTACACGGGGAGGTCGCGCAGCAACGTCATCGCCGCGCGCGTATGGGCGTTCACAAACCCCGGCAGCAGTGCGTGCTCGCCGCGAAGCACACGCTCGCGTGGCTCAAAGCGCGCCTGCAGTTGCGCGCTCGGCCCCAGCGCCACGATCCTTCCCGCCGTGACGGCGACCGCGTGGTCGGTCAGGACCGTGTTGACCGGTGCGACCGGCATCACCCAGCGGGCTTCGATCAGAAGGTCGGCGGATTCTTTCGGAGGCATCTGCGCAAAAAGTGCCCGAAAAAGGGCTCACCGCGCAGTATATCGGGGTGCGGCCCCGCGCGCCCGCGCGTGCACGCACAGCGTGCGCCTTGCGCCTGTTTTAGAGGCGGGCCCGGAGGGTGCTTCGTGCTAACATTCGCCTTTCTCCCAAGCCTCAGTCCGGAATGTCCGAAATCGCCCGGGAAATCCTGCCGGTCAATCTCGAAGACGAGATGCGGCAGTCCTATCTTGACTATGCGATGAGCGTGATCGTCGGGCGCGCGTTGCCCGACGTTCGCGATGGCTTGAAGCCGGTGCACCGCCGCGTGCTGTTCGCGATGCGTGAGCTCGGCAATGACTGGAACAAGGCCTACAAGAAGTCCGCGCGTGTCGTCGGCGACGTGATCGGCAAGTATCACCCCCACGGCGACACCGCCGTGTACGACACGATCGTGCGCATGGCGCAGCCGTTTTCGCTGCGCTACCTGCTCGTCGACGGCCAGGGCAACTTCGGCTCGGTCGACGGCGACGCCCCGGCCGCCATGCGTTACACGGAAGTGCGCATGTCGCGGATCGGGCACGAACTGCTCGCCGACATCGAGAAGGAGACGGTCGACTTCACGCCAAACTACGACGAATCCGAGCAGGAGCCCTCCGTTCTGCCGACGCGCGTGCCGAACCTGCTCGTCAACGGGCAGACCGGTATCGCGGTGGGCATGGCGACCAATATCCCGCCGCACAACCTCGGCGAGATCGTCAATGCGTGTCTGGCGCTGCTCGATGACCCGTCGTTGCCGCTTGCCGCCCTGATGCAACACGTCCCGGGTCCCGACTTCCCGACCGGCGGCATCATCAACGGCGCGCAGGAGATCGCAACCGGTTATCGCACCGGCCGCGGCCGGCTTTCCGTGCGCGCGCGGGTGCAGATCGAAGAGGTAGGCAAGGGCGACCG
>VBNY01000292.1 GCA_005877705.1 Gammaproteobacteria bacterium | reverse complement strand
ACAGTCGTCCCGGGAGGCCGCCAAGCTGGCCGGTATGGAAGGGATAAAGGGTATCCAAGAAGCGACGAGCTACCGAGCCGCGCCCCTGCGGCTTATCAATGACTTGACCATCCTGCGCGCTCACAAACAGGGTTGTCGTTCCCCAGATCCGCGACACCTCGTCCGGTCGACGGAGGCGGATACGGAACCACGCATGCGCGTCTTCGGGCATTGAAAGCGCCGAGATCGTCGCCCCCGGGTATTGCAAGAGAGCAAGCGAAAGGGCACGGCCGGGACCGGGTGGTCTTGCGCTTTCCCCGCGCGGCCGTGAGGACGCAACGGGCGTCGGGATCCGCGCTCCCAATGCCGCCTCGAGCCCGTCCTCGAAAACCAGCAGCACCCCGGTTGCAACGACCAGTGAGGCGGGAATACGGATCCACAGCCCGAGCATCCGATGCCACCCGTGGCGGCGCGCCTCTGGAGGTCCGCCAGGCCGACCGTATAGCGAGCCGCGCCACGTACCCGTCCTCGGCCAAGCGAGCTTCAGCCCGAGCATGAGGTTGACAAGAAGCACAGCGCCACTGATCCCGACAATCCACGAGCCGGTCTCTCCTGCCAAGAGTGATTCGTGAATCTTCGTCAAGGCATTGAAAATGCCGCCTCTGGCAATGACCGCATCGGATGAGATGTCGCGGAGAATCCCTCCGACACCGTCCACCCGCATCACCCGTTCGGCACCCGATGGGTCGGCGTAATAGATGTCGAACCGGTCCGCCGCCCGACCGGAGGCCCACATCGATGACACCTTACCGTTCGCCCGGACTATCGCCTCAATCCGCGCTCCCAGAGCTCGCGGGTTCAGGGAAACCGAAGGCGCCGCGAGTGTCGCGTCATCCAACTCCCACCGAAA
This sequence comes from Gammaproteobacteria bacterium, assembly GCA_005877705.1. Lineage (GTDB taxonomy): Bacteria > Pseudomonadota > Gammaproteobacteria > Steroidobacterales > Steroidobacteraceae > 13-2-20CM-66-19. Next base: position 1,506 of record VBNY01000292.1, on the reverse strand, counting down.
GACGATCACCACCCCGGAGATCACCTGGATGAGCCAAAAGAGCGCTAGCGCCAGGCCGAGACGACGATGCAGCGTCCGGATCATGCGTTTTGCAAAGCTTCAACGACGGCATTGAAGAAGTCGTTGTCGAGGATCGCCTCGGCGCCTTTGGGCTTTGAGCGCGAGCTCCACACGACGATCACCACCTCCTCTCGGACATTGATGTAGAGGAACTGGCCGAAAATACCGCGCGCACTGAGTGCCTGGTCGGCGAAGGATCCGTCCTTGCGCGCAACGGGCCACCACATGTAGCCGTACTCGACGCGATTTCCCCCGATCTCTTGCGGCGCCGCAGACTCGCGGACCCAACCTTCGGGCAGAATCCGCTGGTCGTCGATGACCCCATCGTTCATCACGAACAGGCCGAACCGCCCGTAATCCCGAAGCGTGGCACTGATTCCGCTGCCGGCGACTTCGAGTCCCATGGGCGCCTCCAACCACCACGTTGCGTCCGCCTCCATGCCAAGTCTTGACCAGATCTTCTCCGATAGATAATCGGCGAGCCAGCATCCGGTCGCGGCGTGCAACAGCGCACCCACGACATGAGTTTCTCCGGTACTGTAATTCCAAACGGTCCCGGGTGGCGCAGCCCGCGGCTGATCCGCAACGTAACGCAAAATTGCACCCGGCTGCTGCGCGATCTGCAGCTCCAGCATCTGTCGCCGCTCTGACATCGGATCGGTGTGGCTGTCGTTCCATCTCACCCCCGATGTCATCTGCAACAAGTGCCGGATGGACACGCCCTCGTATGCGCTCCCGAGAAGCTGAGGCAGATACCGAGTGAGCGGATCCTCTAGGCTGTGAATGTAGCCATCCTGTATCGCGGCCCCTATCAACACTGTACTTACGGATTTGGCCATCGACATGGAGAGCCAGCGGGTCGTCTCGTCATTTCCGAACTCGTAGTGCTCGAGCACGAGCCGGCCGCGCTTCAAGATCAAGAGACCGGCGGTGCGATTGCGGGAGAGGTAGTCGTACAAGTCGTGATCCGCGCCTCGCGAGCTGATGCAAAGGTCCAGCAGCGGCACGTGCACCCGCTCCAGCCGATGAATGTCCCTGCCGCGCCGCACGGTACGGCTAGCGAACATTCGATGAGTATTGCGGAAAGTGTGGACCTGGGCTGCGGGGAGCAGCTTCCCTTCATAGGCCCTGCGAATGAGCTCCGCCTCGCCGTGCTCATTCTTCTCGACGCTCTGTCCGCTCAAGGTCCTCTCCGACTCCAACACGGCACCCGCACCTGAGCTGGTGGGCTTCCCTGTGTATATACCGGTCGGGACGGTCCCCGCGGTTGCGAATGACGAACTTCGCGGTGAGTTGCGAGCACCGCGACCACACGACGTCATTCGCAAGGATATCCTCGAAGACAGTGCCGAATGCCCGCTGCGAGTGGCCGACTCTGGATCTTCAGGACCCACAACTTCGGCGAGCTTGCCAAATGAGCCTGCAAAGGCCGAGTCCGCACCAGAT
>VBNY01000359.1:2571-4022 GCA_005877705.1 Gammaproteobacteria bacterium | reverse complement strand
TCGAGCGCGATGCCGCCGGCGTGGTGCGGCTGACGCGCCAGGCGCATTGACGCATGCAATCAGACTCAGTTTGCTTTCGGATGAGACGCTCACGCAGTCCTCCGGCAGTGCGAGCCTCGATGCGGGTGCCCTCAAGCTCGCGAAGGCCGGCTCTGGACACTATCGGGCTACGACAGAAGATGGCCGGCCGGTGAACTCTTGCTACGTGTTTCGCATCAGGTTCGATCTCATAGATTAGCGAGTCGCCTGTGAGAATCTTTCTTGCTTTACTGCAAGAGTAAGAACCACAGGGTCATGCAATGAATGCGACGACCAAAGCTCTCACGCGGCAGATGTTAGAATGGATCGCCGTCGGCCCGTGCGACTATGCAGAGGTCATGGAGGCGTGGCGTACGTCCTGCCCCCGTCTGTCGATTTGGGAAGACGCTTGCCTTGATGGGTTGATTGACTACGAGCCGGGTAGCGGGAAAGTGATACTGAGCGAGGCTGGCAAGGTATTCCTGTCAACACCAAGAGAGCTACGTGAAGTAGGCTCGAGCGGCGGCGAAAGTTAGCCGTCGCGCCGCCACGCATCGCACAATGCCAGGACACCTAAACCCAAATAGAGCGTTACACGGAACCAGAACCACACCGGGTTAGTGGCCCGCTGTACGCTGCCGATGCGCCCAAGCACTGTTCCAGTGCGCAGTCCGTTGATGCCCAGGCCAATCAGCAGCAGACCCACGATCACGATAAATGCAGTGCTCGGCACGCGGTTCATGACGAATACGTGGCCCCACCTGAAGTGCGATTCTCCCGCAAACTCCACATGCCGGGAAGGAATTTTTAGCACGCGGCAACGGGTGACGGCACACCGGGTGAAATCGGTTTGCCGCAGCTGCAACGCGCCTTTGCAGCTCTCATGGCCGACGTCAGCCGCCGTGGCGAGCTGATCCTGGATGAGGTCAGGCCGGCACAGCGACGGGCCGAGGGCGGACGAGGAGCACTCCTTGTTGCAACCCTATCTCACCGGGGCGCTCGAATGAGTGTGTGCTCCACAAAAGCCAGCAAGCGCTTTATGCCAGTATCGCGTTTGGCTGCGTGTTTGCCTAGAAATGCGAGGGGCCCGCGGGCTCGACGATTGTGTATCGTCGAGCCCTTGTCTCATCTGAGGCGGAGAGTGCCGATGTCCTTGCGAGATCCAACACTGGAGGATGGGGCGATCGAGGAGTGTCTGGATGAGCTCAACGATTGCGTTGCAACGCTGGCGCGCTATCCGCCCACGGTCCTGGCGGTTGCCATGCGCGTGCACCTTGAGAGCCTGCTGCGCGTGGCGCTCGAACGCGGCCTGTGCACGCGTGAGGAGATTCATGAATTCCTCGAAGAGCTCGAGCAGCAGGCACTGCGGGACGACGAGGGCTCGGAAGGACTCTGACCTCGAAGATCCGTCCTGATCTGCAGGCCTGGGCGCT
>VBNY01000359.1:0-2502 GCA_005877705.1 Gammaproteobacteria bacterium | reverse complement strand
TGGCCAAGCCGAACTATCATCACGCCAGACGACAGCGGGAGCTTGCGCGCAAAGCCAAGCAGCAAGAGAAGCAGCAGCGACGCGCGGCGCGTACGAATGACGCCGGCGCGAGCGGTGACCCGGCGGAAGAACGTGCTGGCTCGACGCCCCAGGACCCCGGTTCAGCGAGTGGCCAATGAGGCTCTCGCCTTTGAGCCCCGAGGCTGCGCGCCTGGAGCGGCGTGAGCGCTGGAGCCGCGACCGTGCTGCCGCTCAAGCGCTGCGCACCGCATTCCCCAAGGTCGCTCAGCTGCGTCTCGACCTGACCTTCAGTGGCGCAGGCTCCACCACGCCGGTATCGCAATCGCATGTGCTGCACCCGCCGGCGCAAGCTTTCTTTGGATTTCCATGCCCTTACGCCGATTGTGACGGTCACTTCGACCTCAGCGCGGTGGTCACTGCGGCTTTGAGAAGCTCGGTGCGGCATATCCAAGGCACACAGGAATGCGCGGGCGTGCGCGCCCGGGATCGCGCCGGCAAACAGCTCTGCAATCTGCAGCTGAACTACGTCATCACCGCGGACTATCGGCGGGAAGCCTGAGACGGTCTTACCTGCGCCGAGCCGGTCGCTTGGAGCGCGGGCCTGCGACCGCCTGAAGTCTCGGCCACGGCGCCAAAAATACCGCCGGTGGCCTTGCAGTCGCTGTGCAAGACCACCGGGCGTGAAATCACTCCGCCGTCCTCGATGCGCGTCCCCGGCAATCCACGCCGCTACAGGTGGTGCGGCACTTTCCTGACCTTCGCACTCGCGGCCTGGTTGGGCGCGGTAGCCGCAGCCGCCTGAACAGCGGCCGCCGCTCGAACAGTGTTGGACGACACGGCAGTCGCCGCCGACTGCATCTGATTGTCGCCTGCGGCGGCCTGCTGCAGCGGGCCCTTGATATGGTCGAAAGGCACCGTCGCCGCGAACGTCGGCAGGTTGTGGGCGCGCGCATGAGTCGCCGCCTCGTAGCCGGACGCGAGCTTGATCAGCTTCGGCTCGCTGAACGCCGTCCCGAAGAAGCTGATGCCGAGGGGCACGCCGAACACCTCGCCCGCAGGCACCTGCAGGATCGGATATCCCGGCCCGGCTGCCAGGCCCGAAGTGCCGAAAATGAAGTGGTCGCCGTACACCAGGTCGGTGGCCCACGCCGGATTGTCGGTCGCCGATACGACCGCGTCCAGGTTGAACGTGCTCAGGGCCTGGTCCATGCTGACACCGGCTGCCTGGTCCAGGTCGAGCGCGATGTTGTAGGAGGCCATGCCGGCGCTGTTGCTGCCGAACAGGCCGGGATCCTGCGGTGCGTTCGGATCGGCGGTGTTCAGCGAGTTCGCCAAGTCGAAGATGTCCTGGTTGAAGAACGGCATCTCGACATCCGCGTGGTCCTTGTTGAAGTCGATGGCTGTCTGCAGCGTCCCGCCGGCAACGGGCACGCCGAGGCGGGTGGCAAAGTACGCAGCGAGGTCGTTCTTGAAATCATAGAGCAGCACGCCGAACTCGCCAGCCGCGGGTGTGAACGTGAATCCCGCCGCGTCCAGGTCGATAACGGTCGCGCCCGCATCGCTGAGGGCCTTGAACGCGGCCTCGATCGCTGCGGTCACCGGGGCGGGCGTCGTGACATTGGTGAAGCCGTTCAGCCCCACCCGCGTGATGCCGATCCGCGCTCCTTTCAATCCATTCGGGTCGAGGAACTGCGTGTAATCGGTGGGGATGTTGGTCGGCCGCGCAAAGCGACCGCGCCAGCCCAACGGTACGCCGCCGGTTGCGGGGTCTCGACCGTCATAAGTGCGGCTCTGGATCGCGCTCAGTACCGCAGCCGCATCGGCCACGGTGCGCGTGTGTGGACCGATCGTGTCCTGCGTGTGCGAAATGGGCACCACACCAGCCCGGCTGGTGAGCCCGACCGTGGGCTTGAGAGCTACCACGCCGTTCACATTGCCCGGACAGACGATGCTGCCGTCAGTTTCCGAGCCGAGCGAGACGGTGGCGAAGTTCGCCGAGGCAGCCGCACCGGAGCCGGAGCTCGAGCCGCAGGCGTTGCGGTCGATGCCGTAGGGGTTATGAGTCTGTCCGCCACGACCCGACCAGCCGCTGATCGATTCGAAGGATCGGAAGTTTGCCCATTCCGACAGGGTCGTCTTGCCGAGGATCACGGCACCGCCGGCGCGCAGGTTGGCGGCGACCGTGGAATCCTTCACGGCGGGCGCTCCCACGAGCGCAAACGACCCCGCGCTGGTCTGCATTCTGTCACCGGTGTCGATGTTGTCCTTCAAGAGCACTGGGATGCCGTGCAAGGGTCCCAGCACCTTGCCCTGCCTGCGCAACGAGTCTGCATTGCGCGCTAGCGCCAGCGCGTCCGGGTTGAGCTCGATGACGGCATTGACCCCTGGACCACTCGAGTCGAGCTTGCCGATGCGCTCGATGTAGGCAAGCGTCAGCCGCTCCGAGGTCAGCCGGCCGGCGGCCATCTGAGCTTGTAGCTG
>VBNY01000358.1 GCA_005877705.1 Gammaproteobacteria bacterium | reverse complement strand
CAGGCAGTCAGGCTCGAATTCGAGACCGCAGAAATCCAGGATGCGGCGTACGTTCGCCTCGAGGTTGTCGACGACATCCTCGTGTTGGACGCGGAGCACCTTGCCAGCAAGGGCGTCGTCCCAATGCGCCATCAGCTCGAGGTAGGAGCGGTAATAGCGGGCGATGTCTTCGATGCTGTAGGTGAATTGCTGCCCCGAGGCAAACAGCTGCTTGAAGTTGCTGAAGCAGCAGGCCATCGGCTCGCGGCGCGCGTCGATGATCCTGGCGTTCGGGAGCATGAGCTGGATCAGACCCAGATGCCGGAAATTGTTCGGCATCTTGTCGATGAAGTGGGGCTTGCCGGTGCGGTAGACGCGCGTGTCTTGCAGGTATTTCTCGCCAAGTCGTTTGCAGTCCTCTGCCGTGAGCTCCGCGAGTACGCCCGGGTATCGGGGATCCCCCGCATTCGTGTCGCGCCCCTGCAGGTCTTGCACGAGCCGCGGTATGTCCGCGAGCTCCATCGTGCCCTCTACCTGGGAGTGTGAGGCCAGAATCTGCTCGATGAGCGTAGAGCCTGCCCTCGGCAGGCCGACGATGAAGATCGGCGCGGCACTGTCGCAGCCATAGCCCTCGCGCGACGCGAAGAACTCACGCGTACAGACCGCCGCTTGCAGACGCGCGTTCCGTTCGATGGGACCCGGCTTGTAGCGACACTCCGTCTTCTTAAGTGCGTTGCCGCGCTCGTAATAGCCGAACGACTCGGCATATTGCCCGCGATCTTCGAGCGCTTTGCCGAGGGCGAAGCACATGTGGTAGCGGTCGACGAGGCGAGTGTCCGGCGCGGCCTCGTCGGCGCGCATGCGGGCGAGTTCATCGTCGGTGAACCGATACGTCTTCAGGTTGGCGAGGCTCCAGTACGCTTCGCCGTAGCGCGCCCGGGCGGCGGCCGCCGCGCGATAGGATTCAATCGCCTCCTGCGGCCGGCCGAGTGTTTTCAGCGCATGCGCGATCGACAGATGCAGCTCGGCATCCTGAGGCGCTTCGAGCAGCAGCTCCCGATAGTGCGGCAGCGCCTGCTCATAGTCGCCAAATCCGGTACAGACGGTCGCGTGCGTGGTGCGATAGACGCGATTGTCGGGGTCGATTTTCAGGAGTTTCTCCAGTTCCTCCTTCGCCCGAACATGCTTGTGCCGCTTCAGGAGCGCGACCGCGTATTCGTAGCGCGCCGCATGATAGTCCGGCGCGAGGACCAGTACGTTCTCGAGCAGCAGCTCGGCGTCGTCCACAACATCAAGCTCCATGCCGATCTTGGCCAGCAGCCGCATGCCCTCGATGTGGTCGCCGTGGGTCAACAGAAACTGACGAACGAGCGTCTCGGCTGCGAATATTTCGCCATCGGAGAACATGCTGAACGCCGTCACGATTTCGGCAGGCAATTCCGCGAGCGTCGCCACGTGAGCGGCCGCCTTATCGACATCGCTCAGCCGGCCGGCCATGCGGTACAGAACTTTGAGCGCGCTCCAGCTCGCCGGGAGTGCGGCGTTGATGGTCACGGCTCGTTCGAATGCGCTGATGGCGGGACCGGCGGATCGCAGCGCCACGTAGCAATGGCCGCGCTCCTGGAACAGGCGGCTGAACGCGGGGTGCAGCTCTTCGAGGCGAGCCAGCGTCGCCAGCGCCGCCGGTATGCGTCCCAGGTAGCGCTGGCTGACGGCGATCATGTAAAGAACGTCCCGGTTCTCGGGGGCCTGTACGAGCAGCGTCTCCGCAGCGGCAAGCGCACGCGCGAACTCGGACTGCTTGAGAAGCGTGCGTATCCGCCCGACTTCCGTCTCAATGCGTGACGCGGGGGGAGAGAGATGCTCGGCACTCATGGCGGCCATAGAAAGTAGAGACGGGCAGCGCTGCCCGTCTCTGATTCTACTGCAGCTTACCTAAAGCCAGCCCCCAGCCCGTTATGTCCCGGAAAATCTGTAGCCCACCCTGAGCCCCAACACCCGCGGGCGCTGCGGCACCTGCGCAATGATGAACTGGCTGGCGTTCTCCGACAGGGGGGTGTTCGTGTTTGAGAGGTTCTGGCCGAAGATCTGCACGTCCCACGATCCTTGCGCCACGCCAGCCGAGGCGTCGTACGTCGTGAATGCCGGCAGATCGAACGCAGCGACATAGCCCGTCGCCGTGACCATGTGAGCCTGGTGCTGGGCGCCGACCTGACAGAACGCCGAGTAGCTCCCGCCGAACTGCCATTCGTAGCGCGCGCGCGCGTTGAAATTGAAGGGCGCAATCGAGGTGATGTTCTGGCCGTTCGTCCCGATGAGGAAAGGCGAATTGGTCTGGGAAGAGCTGTTCCAGGCCGCCGCCACCTGCACGGTGAGGCCCTGCGTCACGCGTGCCACGATTTGCGGCTCGAAACCCCTGACACGGTAGCTCGGCCCGTTGGTCGCGAATGCCAGGTTGCCGAGGCCCGCTTGCGGGTCGAAGAACCCGGTCTGCGCGTTGCCCCAGTTTTCCTGATAGATCGCGGCGTTGAACTGCACGCGGCGATCGAGCCACTCGGTCTTCCAGCCGAGCTCGATGTTGGTCACATTGTCCGGCACCGTGACGGCCGGAACGCAGAACGTCTCGGTCGCAGTTAACTTGTGGCACGATGTGGAGCGATTGAACTGACCTGCCCGGAAGCCTTGCGACCAGGTGAAATACAGCAGCTCGCGCTCCATGAAGTGCCAGCTCACGCTTGCGCGGGCGCGGTTACCCGTATTGGTCGTGTTGGTTACGCGCGTGCTGAAATCCGTGCCGTACGGCGCCAGGCACGGACCGAAGTAGGTCGTCGGTGTGAACTGCTTGCAGTAGAAGCTTCCCACGTCGCCGCCTGTCTCGGTGCCGTCGTACTTGAAGTGGCGAATGCCGCCAGTGAGGGTCAGGACCTTCGGGATCAGGTCGATATCGAGCGATGCGAACTCCGCCAACTGCTTGTAGCCGCGCGCGACGTCATCGAAGAATCCAGTGTCGGGAGTCGGCGTGAATGCCGGTGAGCCAGCCCATGGTCGGATCGGTAGATAGCAGTTGACGTTGAGCCCGCCCGGCGAGCAGGTCGGAACCGTGACGTACGCCCACTGAGTCTGGTCGATGATGTTGTATTTCTCCCAATATGCGCCCAGGACGCCGCGGATGCGCCATGCGTCCGGCGTACTCAGGCGCAGCTCCTGGCTCAGGTGCGTGTTCCTCTCACGCTCCCGCCATATCGTGCTCGGCGTGTAGCACTGGCCGGCGGCGGCTGACGTCGACGAGTAGCCCGCGCATTGGTAATAGTAGCCGTACACGCCGCGCGCATAGTTCGTGTAGTCCTGCACCTGGTCGACGTTGCGCACCAGGTAAGCGCCACTGTAGACGAGCTTGAGATCGCGGATGCTGCCGTTGACGACCAATGCGGTGTTTTCGAACTTGTCCTTGTTAAAGGAAGGGTTGAACAGGTTTACCGACAGCGTCGGCAGCGGATTGCCGCTGATCGGAACGGCGTTCGCATTGAGCGCCGCGCCCACCGAGCCGAAAGGATCCTGGTAAAAGACACCCTGGGAGTCAATGTTCTGGTACGACTGCGTCAGCAGTGCGTCCCAGTCATCGTTGATCTTCCAGAGAGCTGCCAGACGAACGCCCTGGTAAGTCACCGGGTTGATCGCATCGCCCACCACGTTGTTATTGTTGATCGAGACGCTGTTCGTCGGGACGACGCCGCCGTTGTTGCGCGCCAGGCCCAAATCCGTCCCGTAGCGCGAGAACGTGGCGGGAGTGTT
>VBNY01000357.1 GCA_005877705.1 Gammaproteobacteria bacterium | reverse complement strand
TCATCGAGGTACTCGATGATGACGCGCGAGTCATAGAGCACGAGGTCGCGATCGACCAGTGTGGGCACGCTGTGATACGGGTTGAGGTCGAGGAGATCCTCGGGAAACTTGCCCGGCTCGACACTCACGATATCGATACCGATCCCTTTTTCGGCGAGCACGATCCGCGTGCGATGACTCCACGGGTCATTGGGCGCGGAGAACAGTGTCATGATGGATCGTCTGCTCGACAAGTTTCCGCTCCCGCGACCCGTCCCGTGCAGGCGCTCAGCCCCGAGAACCAACGGCCGGCGCCTTGCCGATGATCAGTGGACGTCTTTCCAATATTCGCGCTTCATCAGCCAGGCGAGCCATGTGAACACGAGCAGGAACAACACTACCCACACACCGAGCGAGCGTCGCACGACCTGGCTCGGTTCGCCTGCATAGTCGAGGAAGTTGACCGTGTCACGCACGAAGCTGTCATATTCCTCCGTGCTCAGACGGCCGGGCACGACCTGCTCGAAATGATCGAACTCCTGCTGTGTCGTCACTCGGCCGTCTTCGCCGCGCTTCTCGACGTTCCTGTAGACGGCTCGCTTCAATCCCTCGAGCTCCGACAGCACATCCGGCATCGCCGTGGTCGGCAGCCTCAGATTATTCGCGCCGGTCTGCCTCGTGGGATCGATGTAGAACGTCTCGAGGAACTGATACAGGTAGTCCTTGCCCCGCGCACGCGCCATCAGCGACAGATCGGGTGGCGTCTTGCCGAACCAGGCTTCCGCATCCGCCGCAGGCATGCTGGTGGCGATGTACTCCAACGGCTTGTCGCCCGGTGGCAGCAAATGCCTCTCGAGCAGCGCCTCCGGAATCGCCAGATCCTCGCCCATGCGCGACCATCTCACGTACTTGAGCGAGTGGCACCCCAGGCAGTAGTTGGCGAAGTTGCGGGCGCCCCGTTGCAGCGACGCAGTGTTCGTCACATCGGTACTCGCCCGCCAGCTCTGCCAATCCGCGCCTGGCCGGCTCCCCGCCTCGTCGGCCGCCCGGGCGTTACCGTGCGCGCATAGCGCCCCGGTAAGCAGGGCCGCAAACACGCTGCTCCGGCGGCGCTCAATGCGCATGATAGACCACTCTGTCGGGCACGGGTTTCACCGGATCGATCAGTGTGTAGAACGGCATCAGCAGGAAAAACAGGAAGTAAACGGCGGCGAAGATGCGCGCCAGAACGACATAGACACCCTCCGCAGGTTGCAATCCGAGATACCCGAGCACGACGAATGACACCGTGAAGAGTGCAAGCGCGGTGCGCGAGATCCAGCCCCGATAGCGCATCGACTTGACCGGTGAGCGGTCGAGCCACGGCAGGAACAGGAACGAGGTCACCGCGAGCAGCATGAGCAGTGCGCCGATGCGCTGATCGGGCACGGCTCGCAAGATCGCGTAGTACGGCGTGAAGTACCACACCGGCGCGATGTGCTCCGGCGTCGACATCGGATTCGCCGGCTCGAAGTTCGGCGCCTCGAGGAATAGGCCGCCGAGCGTCGGCACGAAGAACACGATGATCGCAAAGACTACGAGGAACACGCCGATACCCGCCACGTCCTTCACCGTGTAGTACGGATGGAACGGAATGCCATCGAGCGGCTTGCCGTCCGCACCCACTCTCTCCTTGATCTCAATGCCGTCGGGGTTGTTCGACCCCGTGGTGCGCAGAGCGACGAGATGCAGCAGGACCAGCAGCAGCAGCGCCAGCGGCAGGAATGCGACGTGCAGCGCGAAGAACCGGTTCAGCGTGGCATCGGCGATGCCGTAGTCACCCCGGATCCACTCCACGAGGCCGGGGCCGATCCCAGGTATCGTGCCGAACAGGTTCACGATCACCTGCGCGCCCCAGAATGACATGTTGCCCCAGGGCAGCACGTAGCCCATGAACGCCTCGGCCATCAGCGCGAGGTACACGAGCATCCCGAACAGCCACAGCAGCTCGCGTGGCGCCTTGTACGACCCGTACAGCAGGGCCCGGAACATGTGCAGGTAGACGACGATGAAGAATGCCGATGCGCCGGTCGAGTGCAGATAGCGGATCAGCCAGCCCCAATCCACTTCCCGCATGATGAACTCGACCGAATCGAAAGCGGTGAGCTCGCCGGGCTTGTAGAACATGGTGAGGAAGATGCCGGTGAGCAGCTGCATCACCAGCACCAGCAGGGCGAGCGAGCCGAAGAAGTACCAGATATTGAAGTTCTTCGGCGCGTAATAGCCCTTCAGCTGGCTGTCGATGAACTCCTCGACCGGCAGCCGCTTGTTGATCCAGGCCAGCAGGCCCTGCTTGGGGCCGGGGCTTAAGCCCTTGGCGGGGGGGTGACTATGAGTACGGGCGCCGGGCTCGGTTCGCGAAGCCATCACACAGCTCCCTTCTCGTCGAGGCCGACGACCAGCGTACGCTGATTCGAGAACTGATAGGGCGGCACACGCAGATTGACCGAGGCCGGCGAGCCGTTGAAAACGCGGCCCGCGAGATCGAAGCGCGAGCCGTGGCAGGGGCAGAAGAACCCCCCCGGCCAGGTCGGGCCCATCTCGCCGTCCGCTGGGAAGCGTTGCTTGGGCAGGCAGCCGAGATGCGTGCACGTGCCGATCAGCACCAAATACTCCGCGTTACGCGAGCGCATCAGGTTCCTTGCATAGGGAGGCTGATCGGACCTGTCGGAGTTCGGGTCCTTGAGAGCCGGGTCGTGGCCTTTCAGGCGCGTCACCATGTCGGGCGTGCGCCGCACGACATAGATCGGCTGCTTGCGCCAGATGGTGATCGTCATCTGCCCCGGCTCGATCTTCGAGATATCGAGCTCGGTCGGCGCGCCGAGCGCGAGGGCACGCTCCGATGGCTGCCACGACGCGATGAAGGGTATGGCGGCGAATCCCGCCCCGACGGCTCCAGTGGCGATCGTCGCCCGCGTGAGAAACTTGCGCCGATCCAGGTCGACCTCATCACCGGCGACGAGTACGTTATCCGCCATCGAACCGCTCTCCCGTTGTCGGCTTCCAACCCATCGCTTGCCGCAAGCGCATCGCTTGCCGCGCGAACGACCCGTGCGCGCAGTACAGTTTCTAAGCTTGCGGGA
>VBNY01000157.1 GCA_005877705.1 Gammaproteobacteria bacterium | reverse complement strand
GGATGCGCTGGGCTATCTGCGCTTGATCTCCAACCGCAAGGATGATGCCTCGTTCGAGCGCGTCGTGAACCTGCCGCCGCGCGGCGTAGGCGCCAAGAGCCTCGACGTGGTGCGTGAATCCGCCAAGGGCGCGGGCCGCTCGCTGTGGGAAGCCGCCGGGGCGTGCGTAGGGGATGCGCTCGGGCCGAAGGCCTCGACCGCCGTGCACGGCTTCATGGCCCTCATCGAGCGCCTGGCGCGCGAGGTTGCCGGGCGGCCGCTGCACGAGCAGGTGGATCAGGTTCTGCAAGGCAGCGGGCTCATCGAGTACTACAAGCGGGAAAAGGCGGACCGCGGCGAGGCTCGCGTCGAGAACCTCGAGGAGCTGGTGAGCGCCGCGCGTGGCTTCACGTCCGAGGGCACGGACGGCGAGCTGCCACCGCTCGAAGCCTTCCTCGCGCATGCGGTGCTCGAGTCGGGAGAGGGCCAGGCGGACGCGTGGGATGACTGCGTGCAGATGATGACGCTGCACAGCGCGAAGGGCCTGGAATTTCCGGTCGTGTTTCTGTGCGGAATGGAGGACGGGCTCTTTCCGCATCAACGTTCGCTCACCGATATAGACGGTCTCGAGGAAGAGCGCAGGCTGTGTTACGTCGGCATGACGCGCGCAATGAAGCAGCTCTTTCTTACCTACGCCGAGCAACGTCGCCTGCACGGGGTGGACAGCTACGGGCAAGCCTCTCGCTTCATCAAAGAGACGCCCGAGCAGCTCATCGAAGAAGTGCGGCCGCGTGTGCAGGTCTCGCGCCCGGTGGCCGTGGGTCGTTTTCGGCCAGAGGAGCCGGCGGTCGGCGGCGTGCGGCTCGGTGCGCGCGTGCGCCACGGCAAGTTTGGCGAAGGCGTGATCCTCAATGTAGAAGGCAACGGTCCACACGCACGGGTGCAGGTGAGCTTCGAGCGCCAGGGCACGAAGTGGCTGATGGTGCAGTATGCGAACCTGGAGCCATTGTAGATTGGCTGAAATGGCCCATGGCCATTTCAGCGGCCAGCCCACTGGCTGTGTCCAACTCGCGAGCAGCGGGGCCCCCGGGAAATTGTGCGTCTTGATCAGCGGCCCGTGCTCACGGATCAAGCAGGGCACAATTTCCTGGGGTGCTCTTAAAAGGCATGGCTTTTCCCCGCGAAGCATGCCGGTTCCGGCGAGGGCGCGATGAAGATCCTCATTCTGGGCGCCGGGCAGGTCGGTCGCACCGCGGCGCAGGCGCTCTCGCGCGAGGAAGCGAACGAAGTCACCGTAGTCGACGTGAACGAGGAGATCCTGCGTGACCTCCAGGACCGCCTGGACATCCGCACGGTGGCCGGGAATGCGTCCTATCCCACGGTGCTGGAGGCGGCCGGCGCCGCGGAGGCCGACATCATCGTTGCGCTTACCAACAGCGACGAGGTCAACATGATGGCCTGCGAAGTCGCGTTCATGCTGTTTCGCACGCCGACGAAGATCGCGCGCATCCGCTCGGCGGAATACACGAGTCGGCCGGAGCTCTTCAGCGAGGAAGCCCTCGCGGTGGACGTGTTCATCAGCCCCGAGCAGCTGGTAACCGACTACGTCGAGCGCCTCATCCGCCACCCCGGCGCGCTGCAGGTCCTCGACTTCGCCGACGGCAAGGTGCGCCTCGTCGGCCTGCGCGCGCTGCGCGGCGGTCCGCTCGTCGGTCAGTGCCTGCGCGAGCTGCCGCAGCACTTGCCCAAGACGGAGGTGCGGGTCGTAGCGATCTATCGCAGCGGCCGCGGCGTGCAGCCGGAAGGCAACACGGTCATCGAGGACGGCGACGAGGTGTTCTTTCTAGCCCCGCGCAACGACATCCGGCGCGTGATGAATGAGCTGCGCAAGGAGGATGACCCCGTGCGCCGGGTGGTGATCGCCGGCGGCGGCAACATAGGCTTCCGGCTGGCGAAGACGCTGGAGAAGAACAACCAGGTGAAGCTCATCGAGCGCGACGCGCGCCGCGCGCGCAAGGTCTCGGAGCTGCTCGAGAACACCATCGTGCTGAACGGCGATGCGGCGGACGAGGAGCTGTTGATCGAGGAGAATATCGACAGCGCCGACGTATTTGCCGCCATGACGAACTCGGAGGAGGCGAACATCCTGTCGGCCATGCTGGCGAAGCGTCTCGGCGCCCACAAGGTGATGGCGCTCATCAACAAGCCGTCCTACACCGAGCTGATGGAGAGCGGCAGCATCGACATCGCGATCTCACCGCAGACCATCACCATCGGCTCGTTGCTCGCCCATGTGCGCCGCGGCGATGTCGTGCGCGTGCACTCCTTGAGGCGCGGCGCGGCCGAGGCGCTGGAGGCGATCGTGCACGGCGACGAGCGCACCTCGCGCGTGGTCAACAAGACGGTCCAGCAGATCCCGCTTCCCCAGGGCACGTCGATCGGCGCCATCGTGCGCGGTGAGGAGGTCATCATGGCTCATCACGACACCATCGTGCAGTCGGACGACCACGTGATCCTGTTCCTGTCCGACCGCCGGCACCTGGAAGCGGTCGAACGGCTGTTCCTCGCGTCCCGCTAGGAACCGCAGCAGCCGTGCTCGCAGTTGCGCACGTCCTCGGGCTGCTGCTGGCCGCATTCGGCGTCACCTATATCCTGCCGATCGGCTGCTCCGTCATCATGCATGACGGGCTGTGGCCGAAATTCCTGGTCGCCGGGTTCATCAATTCCGGCGTGGGGCTGGCGATCGCGGGGGTGACGCTGCAGTTTCGCCGCGAGCTCAAGGCGCGCGACGGATTTCTGCTCGTGACCCTCGGCTGGCTGCTGGTGTCCGCCTCCGCGACCATTCCGCTGTTGATGGGGCTGCCCGGCCTGAGCCTTACGCGCGCGTTCTTCGAGACGATGTCGGGTCTGACGACGACCGGCTCCACCGTTCTCAACGGGCTCGACCAGCTGCCGCCGTCGCTCAACTTCTGGCGGCACTCGCTGCACTGGTTCGGGGGCCTCGGGATCATCGTGATGGCCGTGGCCGTGCTGCCGCTGCTCGGCGTCGGCGGCATGCAGCTCTACAAGGCGCAGACGCCCGGGCCGATCAAGGACGAGAAGCTCGCGCCGCGCGTCACCGAGACGGCCAAGTCCCTGTGGCTGGTCTACGCGACCATTACCGCCGCCGGCGTCCTGAGTCTGCGGATCTGCGGGATGTCGTGGTTCGATGCGATCTGCCACGCCTTCTCGGCGGTGGGTCTGGGCGGATTCTCCACCCACGATGCAAACATCGCGTATTTCAACTCTCCGGCGGTCGAGCTCGTGCTCATCGGGCTGATGCTGATCGCATCGCTGAACTTCGCGCGGCACTTCGTCGCGCTGCGCCGGCTGTCACTGGACACCTACACGCACGACCCGGAGTGCAAGGCGATCTTCCTCGTGCTGGCGGTGAGCGTGGTCGGGATCGCCGCGCTGCTGCAGTCGCATGGCGTGTATCCGGGCTTCCTGACCGCGCTGCGCCACTCGGCGTTCAACGTGATCTCGATGGCCACGACCAGCGGTCTCGTGACCCAGGACTACGAGAAATGGCCGGTGTTCGCGCCGTTCTGGATGCTGTTCCTGTCCTGCATCGTGTGCAGCACGGGCTCGACCGGCGGCGGCATCAAGATGTTTCGCACGCTGCTGCTCGCGCGCCAGGCGGGCCGGGAGCTCAAGCTGCTGATCCATCCGAGCGCCATGGCGCCCGTGCGCATCGGCGGCAAGCCGATTCCCGACCGCGTCGGCGATGCCGTCCTCGGCTTCATCTTCCTGTACTTCATCACGGTCGCGCTGCTGACGTTCGCGCTGCTGCTGACGGGGCTCGACTTCGATTCCTCGTTCGCCGTGGCAGTGGCGTCGATCAACAACACGGCCCACGGGCTCGGCGCGGCCGGCCCGGTGCGCAACTACCATTCGCTCACGGAGCTGCAGACCTGGATCTGCACGGCCGCCATGCTCCTCGGGCGCCTCGAGATCTTCAGCGTCATCGTGCTGTTCACGCCCGCGTTCTGGAGGAAGTAAGCGCGGCACGAAGCAGCCGGCAAAAGTCACGCCTTATGGAAATCGCAGACGATTTCCTGGGACCCCGCCGCGAGCGGGCGTGGCACGCGGGCGAAAACCACGTTTTTCGCCCGCCGCCAAAACTGTGCGACGACGTCGGCTCCGCTGAAACGGCCATAGGCCAGTTTCAGCCCATACAGAACCGCCGCAGGCCACTTTTTCCCATTGACTACCTAGCTGTGAATGTAGGTCTCGAGCTGCTCGATCGTGTGCTGCTGCTCCTCGATCACGGCCTTCACCAGATCGCCGATCGACACCACACCGATGAGGCGGCCGTTGTCGACCACCGGAAGGTGCCGCACGCGCTGCTCGGTGACGATCTGCATGCATTCCTGCACGGTGCTGTCGAGTGACACCGTGATCACCGGGGAGCTCATGATCTGCCCCACCCGAGTGTCTGCCGATGAGCGGCCGAGCAGGATCACTTTGCGGGCGTAATCGCGCTCGGAAATGATGCCCAGGACTGCCTCGCCCCGCGTGACGAGCAGGGCACCGACATGATGCTCCGCCATCAGCCGGATGGCTTCGAGCACCGGGTCCTCCGGGCCCACGGAGAAAATCGCCCGACCCTTGCGGTCGAGCAGATGACGCACGGTAGTCATGACTGTTCCCTCGTGACCGTATGCTGCCGCTTCTGCGGAGGGTCAGCCTAGCGCGCCGCCGCGCTGACTTCTACTGCAAGCGTGACGTTTGCGGTGACGTCGATGGTCCCGGCCTCGATGGGCGTGGGTGCTCTTGCGGCTTCGGCCCGCGCTGCGAACATCCCGTCCCGCACGGGCACGACCACCGGGCTGGTTTCCTCGACGGTGAGGATTCGGACGACCTTCAAACCCAGAGCGGAGGCGAGTGCGTCGGCCTCCGCACGCGCTTTCGTTGCGGCCTCGCGCAACGCCTGCGACCGAACGCGCTCCTGATCGCGCACCGTGAACTGGATGCCCTGCACGTGGTTCGCACCGGCAGCGGTTGCGCCATCGATGATGCTGCCGACCTTCGCGAGATCATCCAGGGTGATCCGCACGACGTTGGACGCGGTGTAACCCGTTATCGTCGGCTCACCCCCGTTGGGGTGGTATTGGTAATTGGGATGCAGCGAGTAACTGATCGTCTTGATATCCGACCCCGCGCCGAGCACCTTGTGCAGCGCCGCGAGCACCGCATCCAGGCGGCTTGCGTTCTGTGAGGCGGCTTCCTGTGACCGCGCCGCCTGTGTCACAACACCGACATCGATCTGCACGCGATCCGGTGCGGCGCTGACGAGCGACTCGCCCGTGACGCGAATCGACGACACTGCGGGAGTGGACTGCTGCGCAAACAGCTGTCCGCTCAGGCACGCGAGCACGGCCGTGAAAAAAGGCTTCATGGGTCCCGTTCCGGTAGCACGCATTCGCATATTCTACGCGGACAACGTGCGGCGGTTCATAGTTTGAGCAGGAAGCGCTGCATGCAAATGCGGCGTGCCGGTATACAACACTCGATGGCGAAGCCTATTCGGGACATCACCGTCGCACCGGACCGGTTCGAAGTCGCGGGCGACGACGCGGTACTGATCACGGAGCTGCGCTCCGCGATCGCGGTCTGTCTTTATGACGCCGTGGAAGAGGCGGGCGCGCTGCTGCATCTGCGCTGCATCGTTCGCAACACCAAGCCCGCCGACATGACGGACACGACGCTGGCCACCGAGCTGCTGCTGCTCGACCGCTGCATCGAAGCGATGCGCGGCCTCGCTCCCGCCGCGCGCAATCTGCAGGCCCGCGTCGTGGCGCATCTCGCCGATCACCCCTACGCGCGTGAAACCTGCGAGGTGGTCCTCAGCCTCGTGCGCCAATTCCTGACTGACGCCGGGGTGACACTGCTGCCCGCTGACATCAGCGAGGGGCCGGTTCGCGCGCTGCGTTTTCGACCCAGCATGGGATGGGTCCAGACGCGCTGACGGAACCGGTCTGCTCGGCAAGCGTTCCCACTAGGATGGGAAGCGGGGGGACGGAGGAATTACCCCTTGAAACGTCTGGTATGTGTCTCAAACCGAATCTCCCTGCCGCGGCGTTCCGCACCCCCCGGGGGTCTGGCGGTCGGCGTGCTTGCCGCTCTCCAGCACACCGGCGGGCTGTGGTTCGGCTGGAGCGGCGAGACCTCCGAGGAGCCGAGCGCGGAGCCTGAGCTGCTCGTGCGCGGCAATATCCGCTTCGCCACCATCGATCTGCAGCCGGCCGAGTTCGAGGCCTACTACAGCGGCTACTGCAACAGCACGCTGTGGCCGCTGTTTCACTATTTCCCCGACCGCTTCACCCACGACCAGCATCACTACGAGGCGTATCACGCCGTGAACGCGCGGTTCGCGCGTCACCTCGCGAAGCTTCTCAGAGACGATGACGCTGTGTGGGTGCACGACTATCAGCTGATCCCGCTGGCGGCTTACCTGCGGCAGCTGCACTTCCAGGGGCCGATCGGATTCTTCCTGCACATCCCGTTTCCGCACCTGCAGGTGCTGCGGTTGCTGCCGAACCACGCGGAGCTGGTGCGCGACCTGTGCCAGTACGACCTCGTCGGGTTCCAGACCGACGACGATCTGCGCTCGTTCCTGTCGTGCTGCGAGCAGCCCGCCGTGCGCAGCCAGGACGGAGTCATCGAGGCCGGCGGGCGCAGAGTCCGCCTCGGGGTGTATCCGATCGGCATCGATGTGGATCAAGTGCGCGCCGAAGCCGCCGCAACCCAAGCGCAGGAGACCGTCGAGCGGCTGACCGCCAGCCTCCTCGGGCGCAAGCTGATCATCGGAGTCGATCGGCTCGACTACAGCAAGGGGTTGACGGAGCGCTTCGCAGCCTTCGAGCACTTTCTCGAGACCTTCCCGGACAACAAGGGCAAGGTGACGTTCCTGCAGATCGCGCCGCTGTCGCGCGGCAATGTACACGCCTACAGCGAGATCCGCGAGACGCTCGAGCGGACCGCGGGAAGACTCAACGGCCGGTTCGCCGAAGCCGACTGGACGCCGATCCGCTATCTGAACCGCAACTGCTCGCATTCGACGCTCATGTCGTTCCTGCGCGCGGCACAGGTCGCTCTGGTCACACCGGTGCGCGACGGCATGAACCTGGTCGCGAAGGAGTTTGTCGCGGCACAGAATGCGGATGATCCGGGCGTATTGATCCTGTCGCCGATGGCGGGGGCGGCGCGCGAGCTGGGCGGCGCCCTGCAGGTGAATCCCTATGACAAGCGCGGCATGGCGCTCGCGCTGCAAACGGCGCTCAACATGCCGTTGGAAGATCGTCAGCAGCGGCACGAGCAGATGCTCGCCGCCGTGCGCGAGCACGATATCCACAGCTGGTACGGCCGGTTCGTGTACGACCTGAGCGGCGCAGTCATCCGGCGGCCGACCGAAGCGCGCGCAGTGCGCCAGATACGCAACAGGAGGGCGGAAGCGACCGCCGGTGAGTTTTCTTTCGGCTGAAAGCGAGAAAAAGGCGCCACTTTCGCTCGCTCAGCAGCAACCCTACCGGCGTTGGCTGCATCTGGCTCATACTGGTTGACATGAGGATTGGACGCTCGGTGCCGGTACCGCACGCCCTAGGCGGCGCGCTCGAGCTGCTGTTCGGTGAGCCCGTCGAGCACGTGCGTGTAGTCGAACATTCGTTGTTCGTACGACTGCACGGCCCTGCCGTCGCAACGACGCGCCGCCGCCGCATCTACCTGCGCGGCAGCGCGGCCGACTTCTTCGCCAACCCGTGGCTCGTGCTGCACGAGTATTGCCACGTTGTCAGACAATGGGAGCCGCGCACCTTGACCACGGCGCGCTATCTGCTGGAGTGCCTGCGGCGCGGCTACTGGAACAATCGCTTCGAAGTGGAGGCGCGCGAGTTTGCCGATGAGAACCTGCCGCGCTTCCGTGCCTTGCTCGCCGCCAGAAACCCGCACGAGCCGTCAGCCGAGCAGCGCTTCGCGCTGATAGAGGCGGCCGGCTACGAGGATGAGTAAGGCGCCGAGCACGAGCGTCGCCAGGATGGATATGGCCACGTAGGGCGCCGGCACGGGCTCATCCCGTAGCAGGCTCGTGATCAGGAAGTGCTGACCCAGCGACGGCACAGCCATGAGCGAGGCGGCAGGACGCAGGCCGAGCACGCCAGCGAACACCAGCGGCAGCGTCGGAATCAGCAGCACCAGCCCGAGGTAGGTCTGCGCCTCGCGGTAACTGCGCGTAAACGCCGCCACGATCGTCATGAGCGCCGCACCCGCCGGTACCAGCGGCAGACAACACAACACCACCTGCAACGCGACCAGCGGGCCGAAATTCACGCTCATCCCAAAGCGCTCGAGGCCGAGGAATCGCAATACGACTGCGAACGCCGTCACGGTGAGCACCAGCGACAGCGTCATGTAGGCACAGGTCGCGAGGATCTTGCCGAAGATGAGGTGCTCGCGGCGTACGGGCACCGTGAGCAGCGGCTCGAGCGAGCCGCGCTCGCGTTCACCGGCGGTGGCATCGATCGCCAGATACATGCCGCCCATCAGAGTCGTCAGCAGCACGAGGTAGCTGAGGGCTCCGAGGGCGAGCACGGACCGGCTCGCCGGGGTCGAGACGTCGATGTCCTGCACGACGAGCGGGGAAAGGACCAGGGGATCGATCCCGCGCGCGGCCATTCGCAGGCGCGCCAGGAGCGACCCGTACTGTCCGAGCAGCGTGGTCACGCGACCGACATCCCTGGAGCCCGGTGCATCAGAGGAGTCCGCATAGAGCAGCAAGGACGCGGGCTCTCCGGCCGCCAGGCGCGCTCCGAAGTCATCCGTGACCACCAGCACCAGCGCGCGGCGATGCTCATGCACCGCCGCGCGTGCGGCGGAATCATCGTACTGCACCGGCTCGATCGTCACTCGGTATTGACGCAGGAAGGCCAGCAGATTCGGCGCGCGCTCGGCGTGGGATACGGCCAGCACGACGGGGCGATCGCTGTCCGCCGTGCCGCGCTCGATGCTCAGGGACAGCGCGGCGCCGAACAGCAGTGGGCTGAAAAGCGGCCCGAAGATCAACGCCGAAATCACCGTGCGCCGGTCCCGCAGGTTCTCGCGAAACTCCTTGCGGAAGACGCTCAGGATCGCGTGCATGTGCGGGCGCCCCGTGCAACGGCTTGGCTCACTCGAGACCCTCTGTGGTGCCGATCAAGCGCACGAAGGCGTCCTCCAGGTTGCCCGCTCCCGTGCGCTCGCGCAGCTCCTCGGGCGTGCCGCTCGCCACCACGGTACCGTGAGCGATGACGACCACCGCGTCGCACAGCGCGCCGACCTCCTGCATCACGTGGCTCGAGAACAGCACGCAGTGCCCTTCGTCGCGCAAACGCCCCAACAGGCGGCGCAGCGTGCGCACGGCCATGACGTCCAGTCCATTGGTTGGCTCATCCAACAGCACGTTCGGTGGGCGGTGCACGAGTGCCCGCGCGAGCGCGGTCTTCACCCGCTGGCCTTGCGAGAAGCCCTTCGCGATCCGGTCCGCGAATTCTTCCATCTCGAGAAGCTGGATCAGCTCGGCCGCGCGCGCCTGCCGCTCGCGGCGCTCCAGGCCGTGCAGGGCGCCGAAGTACAAAATGTTCTCGCGCGCGGTGAGATTCGGATAGACACCGGCTCCGTGCGGCAGCACCCCCATCAGCCTGCGGGCCGCGAGCGGCTCGCGGACCGCGCTGGTGCCATCGATCAGAGCGTCGCCCGAGTCCGGCACCAGCACCGTATAGAGGATCCTGAGCGTGGTCGACTTGCCGGCGCCGTTGGGACCGAGCAATCCGGTGATGCAACCGTCGCGCGCGCGCAGCGTCACGTTGCGGACGGCCTCGACCGGACCGAAATTCTTCTGCAAGTGCGTGGCTTCAATCACGCCTGTCCAGTCGCATTTGTCGCATCAAGATCATTCCGTTCTGACCGCATTCTTCTTAGCGGGGTCCCCGGGAAATTAGGCATCTTGCTACACGGCACGCACTTGCTGCTGGTGTCGAGCGTAATTTCCTGGGGTGGTTTATGGCGAGGGGCCGTTCAGGGACGTGAAGAACGGCATGGGCCGCGCATTGCGCACGCAGGAGATGTCGAGACCGCTCACCGAGGCGCGCTCGACAAACGCCGCCATCACGCGATCGACACACGGCGCCGCGAGCTGACCGTGACCGAAGCCGTGGAGCACGACCTGCAGGCTGTGCGTGAACCCGCGCCCGGCCTGCTCGGCGTACTCGGGAGGAGTGACTGGATCATCCGTGCCCGACAACAGCAACACGGGGAGGTCGGTGCGCAGCGGCGCAT
>VBNY01000313.1 GCA_005877705.1 Gammaproteobacteria bacterium | reverse complement strand
GCTCCACACTGCTGGAGGGCGCGCCGGTACACGCTCTCGGCCTCGGCCGTGCGGCCCTCCTGATGCAGCAAGCGCCCCCAGTTGATCCAGGCGGCAGTGTTGTCCGGGTCCGTCCTCACCGCGCGCTTGTAGGCATCCAGCGCTGCGCGTGGATCGGTGCTCTCGAGCTCGAGTCCTCTCTCAAACCAGTCCGGCGCCTCTTCCGTGACGGCCGACGCAGATTCCTCCTGCCGCGGCGCGACGCGTAACACGCCGTTCTCGACGCTCACATCGAGCCCCAGCAGGTACTGACCATCGTCCACCTGCCAGTGGCTGTTGCCATCGCGCACCACGACGCGATCCCCGACAGCGCAGATGCTCAGGCCCGCCAGCGGCACGGTCTGCGGCAGATGGCGGCGCAGGTCCTCGAGCGAGCGGCGGATGCGCCGGCGGGAGACTTTGGCCTGAATGAGCGCCCGGGCGGTGCGCAGCACGATGAGGTCCTGAAAGGAGAAGCGCAGCTCGCGGCGCGGCCCGCGCGCGGGCGTTACGAACCCGACATCGATCAGGCCGCGAATGGTGCTGCGTGACAGCTGCAGGACTCGCTCCACGTCCCGCACGCTGTAGGAATGCATTCGAGCCCCTCGAGGCGCTTACCGCCGGCTGGCCTTGCGAGCCGCTTTCGCCGGCTGCTCGACCCGCTTCGGCGCCTTGCGCGGGCCGAGCTCCGAGGCGGAAGCGCGCGCCGCGTCCGTTTTCTCCAGACTCGCCCGCAACGCCTCCATCAGATCGATGACCTTGCCGCCGCCCTCGGGCGCAATCTCCGCCACCGAGATCTCCTGGCCTTCGACCTTCTTCTGAATCGCCGCCTCGACGCGCGCCCTGAGCTCATCCGTATACGCGGTGGGCTCGAATCTCTCGGCGGTCTGCTGATCAATGAGCT
Source organism: Gammaproteobacteria bacterium (assembly GCA_005877705.1). Classification (GTDB taxonomy): domain Bacteria; phylum Pseudomonadota; class Gammaproteobacteria; order Steroidobacterales; family Steroidobacteraceae; genus 13-2-20CM-66-19. The sequence goes on along the minus strand of VBNY01000313.1, from coordinate 2,199 downwards.
GGCGCGCGAGTTTGAGCTCCGCCGGTTTCACGTCGGGCTTGGGGACATCAACCTCGCTGACCGGACGCACGTCGGCGGCGTAATGCAGCTGCTGCATCGCCAGCACGTTATCGATGGGTCTCACGATGACGATATACCCCTTGCCGCGCGCCGCCCAGCGGCCCACAGCGCAGCGCTTCGACTCCTTCAGCGCCTCGGTCAGCAGCCCATACGGCTTGGCGGCGCCTTTGTCCGGCGCCAGATAATACGTCTTGTCGAAGTAGACCGGATCGATCGATTCGATCGGCACGAACTCGGAGATGTCCACCGCGTGCGTTCCCGCCTCGTCCAGCGCCTTGATCTCTTCCGGCGAGAACGTCACGTACTGATCTTTGGCAAATTCATAGCCCTTCACCATATCGTCCCGCTCGACCACCGTACCGTGCTTGAGGCATACGTACTGCTGCCTGAGGCGCGATCCGCAACCCTTGTGCAGGAGATTGAAGGAGATGGCATTCGCCGACTGCGTCGACGAGTAGAGCTTTACAGGGATCGCGACGAGCCCGAAAGACAGGGTGAGAGACCCGATGGAGCGTGCGGCCATGACTGCCTCGTTTGCCGTTTGAGACCAACCCGAAGACCTATCCTCGACTTATACTTCCGAAAGCCTGCGCAAGGCTATGTTTTCCCAAGAGCACATCATGCCACCGGTCACCGGTCTTTTCCAAGCGCGCCATCACGTTGCCGATGGTGAAGTCCAGCGGCTCGGCCGTTTCGAGCTCTTCCCACGCGAGCGGCATCGAAACCGGCGCTCCCGGGACCCCGCGGGGGGAATAAGCCACGTTGAGTGTCTTGCCGCGCACGTTCATGTTGTAGTCGATGAAGATCTTGCCGCTGCGCTTCTCGACCGCCCACTCCATCGTGATCTCCTTCGGATGCTCCTTCATGAGGTGCCGGCCCACCATCTCACAGATCTGCCGCGCGCCATCGAACGTCACGGTCCGCTCGATCGGCACGAATACGTGCAGACCCGTCTTCCCGGAAGTCTTCACCACCGCCTCGAGAGCCATCTGCTTGAGGAGCGTGCGCAACCAGAGCGCGACTTTCCTCGCCCCCGCAAAGCCCTTCTCGTTGAGCTCCGGCTCAGCGCCCTGCGCTTCCTTGCCGGAGTAGATATAAGGATCGATGTCGAACACGAGATAGTCGGGGTAGTTGAGCACCGAGGACTCGAGCGCTTCGAGCGAGCTCGAGTAGTCGGTGCGGTTGCTCGCGGCGTCCGGCCCGACCGCGGCGCGTGAGTGCCAGACGTGAAATTCGAGCGTGCCGTTCTGACCCAGCCACAGCAGCGTCGGCAGATTGTTGGCGAGAATGTAGTCCTGCTTCTCACCCTTGTGCCCGGAGAACACCGTCACCGTCTCGACGAAGTCCGGCATGCTCTGCTCCCAGTGCTTCTGAAAGAAGCGCTCGCCGTCGATCCCCTCGGGCATGCGAATCATCGTCAGCGGCCGATCCTTGAGATGCGGCAGCATGAAACGCGCCACGGCGGCGAGGTAACGGATCAGATCCCGCTTGGTGATCGGCGCACGCCGCGCGCGCCGGTCGGCGGGCCAATAGACGCGCTCCAGATTCGTCAGGCGGATGCGCGCGCCGCCCACCGTCAGGTCCAAGCGATTCGCGTCGTTGTCGAGCTGCTGCAGGATCGCGCCCGCCTCGCTCGCCGGCAGCGAGTCCCGCCTGGCTTTGGCAGGCTTGGCCGGCGGGCCGTTGCGCACGCTGCGCGGCTCGATGTCGTCCCGTAGCCTGATGAACACCGGGGCGCGCAGCAGCCCCTCCGGGGTCCACTCGGCGAAGCTGACTTCGACAACCCGCTCGGGCTCGAGCCAGGTGGTCGGCCGGTGCAGCGGCGGCGGCGCACTGAACGGTGAGGTCTTCCTCGCAAGCTTCGCCAGCGACGGGCGCAACTGCTCGACGAGGTCTAGCGCAGCTCATTGCCGCTCCAGTAGCCGAGCAGCAGCGCGCCCAGGGGTTCACGCGCCCCCTTGCCTTGCGTGTAGCCGCCCACGACGAACTCCGCAGTGCGGGTTGCCTTGATCTTGCGCCAGGCCGCAGAGCGCTTTCCCGGCTGGTAAATGCTGTCCTTGCGCTTGGCGATGATGCCCTCGAAGCCACTGTCGAGTGCCGCAGCGTACAGTTTCTCGGCGTTGTCCGCCGCATGCGTGA
>VBNY01000312.1 GCA_005877705.1 Gammaproteobacteria bacterium | reverse complement strand
GTGCCAGTAAAAGCTGCCGCCGATGTATCGCGGTACTGAAGGCACCCGGTAGCCGTAGAATCGCTGGATCAGCGCGGCGCGCGTTGCGTTGTCGCTGGGGATCTGGCCGCCCCACCCACATTCGCCGAACCCGAGTTTGGCACCGGGAAACCGCGTGGCAAGCGCAGAGAACATCGTGTCCAGCTCGCTTTGCGTCAGCTGATGACCACCGTTCGCGTCTTCGTAGTAGCTGACCAGCACGTAGTCGAGTCCCGAGCGCATCCGATGCCCTGGCGGAATGTTCTGGTCTACCCAGGAGATCATCTCGTAGCCGGGCGTGGCCGGGTTCTCGTAATAAAGCGTAAGCGCCGTCAGCTTGCCGGCTGCTTTCGCCGCGTCGTACATGGTTTCGACCTTGGTGATGACGTTCTGACCGAGCCAGTTGCCGTTGACTTCGTTGCCTATTTCCCAGATCCGGACGTATGGGCCGAGAGCGGCAAGATACTCGGCAACGCGCGCGCTGACGTCAGCCGTCGTGAGCTGGCTCATCGCGCTTGAATCCACCAGCAGTCCCATCACGTCGGCTTTGGCCGACAGTGCCTGCACGGACGAGAGATAGTCGGTTGCCGCTGGTGACCCGCCTGTCGGCGGGTCAAACACCGTGCGTATGGTCACGCGTTTCGAAAATGCCGCAACCGCACTCACCTGCGACGCAGTTTGAGCAGTCGAGTCGTCGGTCGTGACTCCCCAGAGCCACGAAGTGGCAGGCGGAGGTGCAGGCGCGGTGACGCTAATGGAGAAAGCAGCCAGCGAAGCACTCTGCGTGCCATCGCTCACCGAGATGACGATGTTGGAGTACGTGCCGACGTTTCCGGCTGCAGGCGTACCACTCAACCGGCCCGTGCTGGTGCTGAAGGTGGCCCATGAGGGCGGGTTGGAGATTGAGAACATCAGTGTGCCGCCACTCGGGTCGGTCGTCGTCGGCGTGAAGGAGTAGCTCTGGCCCGCGACGACGCTCGTCGCGGGGCTGCCCGCGATCGTCGGCGGCATCGGCGGGGGAGCCGTGACCGCGATGGCGAATGCCGGCAGTACCGCGCTCGAGGTGCCGTCGCTGACGCTGATCAGGATATTCGCATACGTGCCGACGTTCGCAGCCGCGGGTGTGCCGCTCAGCTGCCCGGTGCTGCTGCTGAAGGTCGCCCACGAAGGCTGATTGCTGATCGAGAAAGTGAGCGTCTTGCCGCTCGGATCGGTCGTGGTCGGCGTGAAGGAGTAGTGCTGGCCTGCAACCACGCTCGTCGCAGGGCTGCCCGCGATCGTCGGCGGCCCGGCCGACGGCGCGGGCGCCGTAACGGTGATGGCGAACGCCGGCAGCGCTACCTTCGAAGTGCCGTCGCTCACGCTGATCATGATGTTGGAATACGTGCCGACATTGGCGCTCGCGGGCGTGCCGCTCAGCTGCCCGGTGCCGGCGCTGAAGGCGGCCCACGAAGGCTGGTTGGCGATCGAGAAGGTGAGCGCGCCTCCGCTCGGGTCCGTGGTGGTCGGCGTGAAGGAGTAGCTCTGACCCGCGACGATGCTCGTCGCTGGACTGCCCGCAATGGTGGGCGGCGGCGCCGGAGTCGTCGCGGGGGCCGTAACCGCAAGGCTGAACGCCGGCAGTGCGACGCTCGCGGGACCATCGCTGACGCTGATCTCGATGTTCGCGTACGTGCCGACATCGGTGGTCGCGGGCGTGCCGCTCAGCTCGCCGGTGCCGCTGCTGAAAGTTGCCCACGAAGGCTTGTTGATGATCGAGAAGGTGAGCGTCATGCCGCCCGGATTCGTCGTGGTCGGCGTGAACGCGTAGCTCTGCCCTGCGACGACACTCGTGGAGGGTGTTCCAGAGATCGTAGGTGCCGCGCTCGGAGACCCCGGGGGCGACTGCGCCGCCGCCGGGTCGGCGCCCTGTGGACCGCCGCAGGCGACGAGCGCGAGGCTCGCTAGCGCAATGGACGTGAGGATTGAAAAGCGAACGACACCCGACCCCGCCCGTAACTTCAGCATTCGTTATATTCCTGTCTAGACCGACCCCGAAAATTCAGTGAGCGGACCTGGTGATAAGGTCTGCGCTCCTCGAGATCACGCGCAGCACACGGGTGTCGACGTGACTCTGCGGTCAACAGTTGGGAATCCAACTCAAGACAGGAAGTCGATGAACGACGAACGCGAACGCCTTCGCCGGCACCCCCCCTGTCATAGGCTTGAAAGCCGTTAGACCGGTGGCTTTGTGTCCCCGGCTTTTGCCGGGTTTGCCCTCTGGTGAGGATGGAGTTAATAGCATGCAGCCCGTGGCGGCAACGTGTCGGCTCGCACCGACGTCTGCATGCGGCGACTCTCCGGCGGCCTTATTCCCTCACCGCGGCCGCTGGTCGCGACAAGATCAAGAGCAATTTCATGTCAGCGGTCACATTTTGCGCAGCTGCTCGCGCGCTGCGGACCCGAATGTGCGTTTCATTGGGCGTCTGGCCGCGGTTGCGACTCGCGTCACGCATGGCGAAATTATGTGAACTGTGCGCCGGATCACGCGATCCGCGCGCAGCGGAGGCGCATACGCCCGGCTCGCAGCTCCCGGTCCTCGTCGACTACGGCGATGCGCAGCTCAGGTCTGTCCTGGGCGAATCCGCCTCTCGGAGCCG
>VBNY01000311.1 GCA_005877705.1 Gammaproteobacteria bacterium | reverse complement strand
CGGCTGTTGTCCGGCTCTCGTATGGAAGAAACGGCAAGCCGATGCTCGAGGGCGGTCGCGGACACCTTGAGTTCAACCTCGCGCATTGCGGCGGTGACGCGGTCATTGCACTCACGGAGTGCGCGGCCATCGGAGTGGACATCGAGCTCCTCCGGCCGGTTCGCGAGGTCGAATCCCTCGCACGTCTCGTGTTCTCGGATGTCGAGCGTCGGGAGCTCGAACTCGCTCCCGATCCCGTGTCGGCGTTTCTGAACGGCTGGACGAGGAAGGAGGCGTACGTGAAAGCACTCGGCCTGGGGCTCACCGCGCCGCTGACGGAGATCATCGTTTCGCTCTCGGAAAGGGCGGCGCTCTTGTCGACGGGGCTTCGGGGCCAGTCGGCTTCCAATTGGCGCCTGTTGAACGTGCCGCATCCACGCGCGGTCGTGGCCGTGGCGCTCGGGCCTCATTTCGAGAGCGCCGGGGCGACGTGAGGCGAAACTGGTGAGCCTCGGAGGCCATCCCGTTGAGCGGAGAGACAAAACAGCCGTGCGCCAAGCGCCTTCCCGCTACCCTGTTCCTGATTGTTCCGCATCTCTGCTTCTTATCCCCACTTTCGGCGCAGGTACCGAAGATTCAACCATCAGATCTGAGCGCACAAGCAACCGCCGTCGAACATCCTCCCAAGCTCGACGGAACTCTCGACGATCCGTTATGGCGTTCCGCTACTCCGATCACGGCTTTTCGGCAACGCGAGCCTGACGAGGATCAACCCGCCACGATGAGTCGGATTTTGAGCCCGGCTGGGATGGCGCCCCGGCCAATCCTCCGCAAGTCCGTGAGACCCGCTTCGCCGTGAAATACACCTATTCGTTTGCTCCCTGAGCAGAGGCCGGCTATTTGTCTTGGAGGCGCGAATCGGCGTGAGCGGCCCGTTGCCGGGTCCGAAGACTCTTTTTTGGATCAACGAGTTGCGGGAACCATTCGGATCCGAACGCGCCCCACTCGGCGGTGGCCATGCGCCCGAGAGATTTCGTCGCATTCAAATGTCGGATTTTGAGCCGCCCGCCCGTCATTGGTGCAGAGAATGCGCTAATGAGGAGAGCGCCAATGACTGCCGCCGCGGCCACAGCCGTATCGACTTCGAGTGGCAATACTTTATCGCGGGGTGTGAGTGCCGCCGCCGGCGACAAGTCGTCCATCAGAATCAAGAGCTGGACGCCACGAAGCATTGCACAGCTCAAGGTGCTCGCCCCTTATGCAGTCCTGGAGCTCGTATTGCCGGGAGGCTCGCTGATGGCGATTCTTCTCTGGCTCTATCGGCGAGGTCAGAGCGGGCGGTGTCAGCCTCTCGACCCGCTGTAACCTGTCCGCACGCGCGCTCGATCAACTCATGCGCCACTTCGACATAGCACGCAATTCTACCGAGGAGCACACAAAGTGATCACGATATCCGCGTTCAAATGGGTTCCGGACGTTGCCAAAGGCCAGGTACGCGATCTGCGCGTGCGCTGGGCTCTGGAGGAAGCCAGTCTGCCGTACAACACGCGCCTGCTCGAGCAGGGAGATCAGGACAAAGCGGAGTACCGCGCTCTGCAGCCTTTCGGTCAAGTCCCGATCCTCGAGGACGACGGCCTTGTTCTCTTCGAGTCCGGAGCCATCGTGCTGCATATAGGCGAGCGGAGCGAGACGCTCCTCCCGAAAGACGCCGGCGCGCGCGCACGGGCGATACAGTGGCTCGTGGCGGCGCTCAATTCGATCGAGCCCTTCATGATGAACGTCGCGCTGATCGATATCCTCTACGCGAACGAGGAATGGGCGAAACTGCGCCGCCCGGGCGCCGTGGCGTTCGCTCAAAGGCGCCTGTCCGCACTCTCCAAGTCGCTGGGCAACAAGCCGTTCCTCGATGGCCACCGCTTTACGGCCGGCGATCTGATGATGACGACGGTGCTGCGAATCCTCAAACACACCGACATCGTTTCCAGCGACCGGGGTCTTGCGGGCTATGTCGAACGCTGCACCGCGCGGCCTGCGTTCAAACGCGCTTTAGATGCCCAGATTGCAGATTTCAGGCACGCTGCGTGATCGCTCTTTGGACATCAACTCGTCTCGGCATTGAGTGTATGAATATAGCGCGCGTACGCAAAAGCCGTTTTCGCAATGCCGGTTGTTCGGCGAACTGTGCCTGATGTTCTTCATTTGCGCGCGGCAAGGGCCGCAGGAAGCTTGGTGAGCTGGCTCTCCCAACCCATTGTGGCAAGCCGAGTCCACTGCTCGTCGTGATGCTCGTCGACGGTGATGACCATGCGCACGCTGTTGCCTTCCGGGAAAAACTCCACGCGGGTCCTGTTCTCGTAAGGGCGCATGCCCGGGATGAAATCGATCATGTGGATGATTTCGAGGCGCTCGAACGGCGCGATCTGTGCAAAAGTTCCGTGGGTTCCATGCGCGGCCGGCATGTTTGCCTTCCTCAGGAACTCAATCTGTTCGGGAGCAACGGCAATCATGTCGTATTCCAGCCCGCCGCCAACGCGCAGATCGAGTTTGCGCACCTCGACGCGGAAACCCTCCGGTCCCCACCAGGACTCAAAGCCCTCCTTTGTGGTCCACAGATACCATAGGTCCTCGACGGCAGCCTCGTACCGGCGTTCGAGTCTGATGACAGCTTGACTTGCCCGAGGGGTCTTAGTCGTCACGTTTCTTCTCCTTACGGTGGCCCTTGGTGTTAGCGCTCCGCCTTTTCTCGAGTGCCTCGCCGAATCGATCAAGCCTTGCGTCCCACAGTCTTTGATAACTTGCGATCCACGCCTCGAGCCCGCGGAAAGGCTCGGGACGCAACGAATAGAGCCGGTGCTGTCCGACCGGTCGAACCTGCACAAACCCAGCCTCGAGCAGCAGACGCAAATGTCGCGACACGCCGGACTGGTGGATATCGAGGGCGTCGA
>VBNY01000346.1 GCA_005877705.1 Gammaproteobacteria bacterium | reverse complement strand
AGTACACGCTGTCGGCCGCAGCGGAGGTCATCGTCCTGGCGCCAACCCAGAACACGATCCCGCACGCCAGAAAGGCAGTCCCTAGGACGGCCGGATGTCGGCTGACGAAGCCGAGCGCCTGCTCGCGAGCCGAGCCGCGACTCGAGGCATACTTGCGGCGATTCAGCAGCCACACCAGCGCCAGATACTGCACGAAATGGCCCATCAGCATCGCCAGCGTCGCGAGCCTCAGGTCATCGACCCACAGGTAGGGAAGCCCGAGGCCCAGGCTCGTCAGCAGGAATCCCACCTCGGGCACACTGACTCGTAGCGTGCGTCGCGACATCCGCCAGGCGAGCGCAACACAACTCACGGCCGCTACGCCCAAGCACAGCCGGTCCAGCAGCGGCAGCAGCAGCGGATGGATCTTGCCGAGAAACATGACCAGCGCCGGGTGGCCGTGAATCGGCCAGAGAGCCATGGCCGCCGTGGTCGAGAGTATCGCGACCTGCGCGAGCGTGCGCTCCGAGTGCGGCCCGCCGTTGAGGCGTCGATAGATGTTGAGGATGCCCGCGCTTTGGCGGGAGACGTGATAGATGTTCCAGGTGTAGAGCGCGGCTTTGATCAACGGCTGCCAATCCAGACCCGCCCATAGGGACGGAACGGCTACCACGATCAGCAGCGGAGCGACGAAGAAGGCGGTCGGGCGCAGCCGGTACTGCCGCAGGTTGTCGTCACCCAGATAAAAGGTCAGCGTCGAGAAGTAGTGCGGCAGGCCGATGAAATAAAACCCGGCCAAAGCGAGCAACGCCTCGGCCCGCGCCGGGAGCCACAGATAACCCAGTACCAGCACGAGGCCCGCAACCGGCGAGAGGAGAAAGAAGCAACAATCAAACCACGCCGACTGAATCCAGTGACTGCGGGACGCCAGCGGAACGGCGCCGGCGGACGCTACGGTCGACGCCTCGCTGAACCCCAAGTTGGTCTGTGTACTGGACATGGATTCGTGGCATTGACTTGGATGCTTACCGACCTGCCGCGGCCCTCTTCCTTTCCAGAGCGGCGGATGCGGCACGAATTTCCTCGGGGAGGAATCCGGCTTCGCGGCGCGCCTCGGCGCTGACGTCGTAACGAATCTGATGCGCGGCTGCTCCGAACACCTCGGCAAACGCCGAGGAAGCCTCGGTCAGCGCCGCGGCGACATCGAGCGCAACGCGCGGGTTGCCGGCGATGGCATTGCGCAGGTACTCGTTGGCGAAGCGCACATGGGCGATTTCGTCCGCCTCCTGGTACTCGAACAGCCGCAGCAGCTCCTGATCGCCGTTGTCCGCGGCTTCCTTGACCGCCGTCGCGAGGGCGTCGATGCCACCTGCCTCGAACGTTTTGTTCTGTACGGCCAGCCTCGCCGCCAGCGTCGGCAGGCGGCAGACAATGCGATATTGAAAGTTCATGACGGGATAGGCGCCCACACACCCGCCGCGCTTCTC
>VBNY01000345.1 GCA_005877705.1 Gammaproteobacteria bacterium | reverse complement strand
TGGGATCCTGCCGGACGAATTCCTTGAGCCATCGATTGGCGAAGCGCACGTGCTGCACCTCATCGTTGAGGATCGCCTCGAGCATTGCGGCCGTGTCCTCATCGCCGATCTCGCGCCAGTGCCTGGGCAAGCTTCCGAGCAGATCCATCTGGCCCGCTTCGAAGGTGCGGTTCTGCACCGCGAGACGCCCCGCGAGGGAGTGCAACGAGCAGGTCACGCTCCATTCGAAATTGCCGATGGGAAACTCACCCTTGCGCCCTCCCAGGTCGCGCAGCCTGCGATACAGCGCCAGCACGTGCCGGCTCTCGTCCCACGCCTGCCGCGCCAATTCCAACCGCAGCTCCCAGGGGGCATCCGGAAAGTCGGCGAGGCACTGCGCGGCGATGTCGAGCGAGCCCAGCTCGTTGCCCATGTGGCGGTGCAGCCGTTCGCGCTGCGCCGGCGGTGTCATTCCGGGGTATTCATGCATTTCTGCATCGAGCTGCACGACCTGGAATGCGCTCTCGCGCGGCGGATCGGCGCGCAACGTCACTCCGCGCACAACCTTGGTGGGGAACTCGCTCATTCACGCGCCCGTGCGATGCTCGCTGCCAGAGCGTCCGCTGCCACGGGATGCAACGACGTCTGTCACCATCCCCTCCCTTTCCGCAAACTCCACGATGCGCTTTGAGTCGGCACACTTGAA
>VBNY01000344.1 GCA_005877705.1 Gammaproteobacteria bacterium | reverse complement strand
GGTTCTCAGCAGCCTCGAATTGCTGCTGGCCGCCGCAACCGACTCCGAGACCGCGGAGCGCGGGTACGTCATCACGGGTGATGAGAGCTATCTGGAGCCCTACCAACAGGCTGCCGCAGTCGTTGACGGCCAAGCAAGGCGGCTGCGCGAGTTGACGGCGGACAACCGCGCGCAACAGCAGAGGCTCGACTCCGTGGTGCCGCTCGTGACCGACCGGCTTGCGAACTTACGCGACGTCATCGAATTGCGCAGAGACCAAGGCTTCGCGGCTGCGCAAAGCGAAATTCTCACAGGCAAAGGCAAACAGTTTCACGATCGAATTCGCCGCCTCATCGGTGAGATGGAGGATACCGAGACGTCCTTGCTCCGGGAGCGCGAACACCGGACCAACCATAGCTCGATCCGCGCTCAAGCGGTCATCATCGGGGGCGGGGTTCTCGCCTGCGGACTCGTTGGCCTCGCGCTGTTTGCGATCCGCCGGGACTTTGCAGGCCGAGCGCGAGCCGAGCGGGCATTACGCGATTCGAAAGATCAGCTCGAACTGCGCGTCCGGCAACGCACCGCACAGCTCGAGAAGGCGGGAGAGGTCAGCGCACGGCTGGCCTCCATCGTCGAATTCTCCGACGATGCCATTGCCAGCAAGAATCTGGAGGGGATCATCACCAGCTGGAATCCGGGCGCCGAACAGGTGTTCGGCTATTCCGCGCAGGAGGTGGTGGGCAAGCCGATGGCCATGCTGATCCCGCCGGAGCGCGCGAGCGAGGAGCCTACTATCCTGGCTCGAATCGCGCGTGGTGAAACCACCGACCATTTCGAGACGGTGCGGGTTCATCATCGGCGCATCCAAGATTGCCCGGGACATCACCGACCGCAAGCTCGCGGAAGTCAAGGTGCAAGCCCAACTGGCGCGCCTCAACCTGCTGCAGCAGATCACCCGAGCGATCGGCGAGCGTCAGGACATCCAGAGCATCTTCCAGGTCGTGATCCGCACGCTCGAAGAGCAGCTACCGGTGGATTTCTGTTGCGTCTGCCTGTACGACCCGGCCGAGAATTGCCTGATCGTCACGAGCGTCGGCCTGCGCAGCGAAGCCCTGGCGATGGAGCTCGCGATGACCGAGCGGGCTCGCATCGAGATCGATGAGAACGGAGTGTCGCAGTGCGTCCAAGGCCGGCTCGTTTACGAACCGGATCTCGCTCAAGTCCCATTCCCGTTTCCCCAGCGCCTGGCGCGAGGGGCTTTGAGCTCGATGGTCGCAGCTCCCCTGCTGGTCGAAAGCAAGGTGTTCGGCGTCCTCATTGCGGCGCGCCAGCAAGCGCATAGCTTCAGCAGCGGCGAATGCGAATTCCTGCGGCAAGCGAGCGAGCACGTCGCATTGGCAACCCATCAGGCCCAGCTCTACAGCGCTCTGCAGCAGGCCTACGAGGACTTGCGTCAGACGCAGAAGGCGGTGATGCAGCAAGAGCGTCTGCTTGCCCTGGGCCAAATGGCGAGCGGCATCGCGCACGATATCAACAATGCGATCTCTCCTGTAGCTCTCTACACCGAATCGCTGCTGGAGAAGGAGCCCGGACTTAGTCCACGCACCCGCAGCCATCTCGAAACGATCCAGCGTGCCATCGATGACGTAGCGCAAACCGTCGCGCGCATGCGCGAGTTCTATCGCCAACGTGAGCCGCAGATGACGCTGGCCCCGGTAGACGTGAATCGCCTGGTGCAGCAGGTCGTGGACTTGACGCGCGCCCGCTGGAGCGACATGGCGCAACAGCGCGGCATTGTCATCGAGATGCGGACCGAGCTGGCCCCGGACCTGCCGGCGATCATGGGCGCCGACAATGAAATTCGCGAAGCGCTCACCAACCTGATCTTCAACGCCGTCGACGCCATGCCCAACGGCGGCCCGCTGACGCTGCGAACCCGGGTCGCGCAGGAGAATGGCCTGGATTCGCAGCAGCCTTCCATCCCCAAGTTGGTTCAGGTCGAGGTTATCGATGCGGGCATCGGGATGGATGAGGACACCCGGCACCGATGTCTGGAACCGTTCTTCAGCACCAAAGGCGAGCGTGGCACCGGGCTCGGACTCGCGATGGTATATGGCACGATGCAACGTCACAGCGCGGAGATCGAAATTGAGAGTGCGGTCGGCAAGGGCACGACCATGCGCTTGAGTTTCGCAATACCGACCGCGCCCGCGGTTGGCACGGCGGTGTGGACCGCCGCGACTTCCGTACCGCCGCAACGCATCCTGGTTGTGGACGATGATCCGCTGGTCCTCAAATCGCTTCGCGAGACGTTGGAGGCGGATGGCCACAGCGTGACGACGGCCGATGGGGGTCAACCCGGCATCGACGCTTTCCTTGCGGCATGCTCGCAGGGCAATCCGTTCCCGGTCGTCATTACGGATCTCGGCATGCCGTACGTCGACGGACGCAAAGTCTCCAACGCCATCAAGACGGCCGCTCCGCAGACGATCGTTCTATTGTTGACCGGCTGGGGGCAGCGAATGGTCGCCGAGGGAGACGTTCCACCGCACGTGGACCGTGTCTTGAGCAAGCCGCCCAAGCTGCGCGAGTTGCGTGACGCGTTGGCGCGATGCCTGGATGTTCGGGCTGCGTGAGCGAACGAGGCTGGCCAGCGGTTAGCTGTCGTGGCGGTACGTGCTGTCGCCGTACGGAGCAGCCGCGAACTCGGCAAGTGCTTCGGCCCTTGCGGAGAATTCGCGCAGCGCGGGATAGTTCTGCGCCGGGACGACCTCGGGAAGCGTTTGCTGAGTGAAGTGCCAGGCGACCGCCGTGCTCACACCGGTCTGACTGATCGCGGCGCTGGTGACTGCGAGCGGTCGGTGGACAACCTCTTTCTCGAGAGCCTCATACGCGGCGAGCAACTGGCCGGTCACGCGCGTCACCCACGGCTCGTGCAGTTTCTCCGGTGGCCGCAGATTGCGTTCGTAGATTATCTGAACGCTCTTCTCGCACGCTGCCAGCGCCAGGCCAATTACGCGTAGTGCGTGTTGAAGCTCTCCTGGGCTGGTGGGCATGAGACTGCGTGGACGCGCCAGCGCTTGCGCGTACTCGAGGATCAGCGTGGAATCCATCAGCACCTCGCTATCGTCGCAAATCAACGTCGGTGCCTTGACGACGGGGTTGATCTGCCGGAACTGCGCGAAGGTGCGAAACACAGAGACAGATTGATGCTCGAAGCGTAGACCGAGTAGCTGCAGGGAGATGGCCACGCGGCGCACGTAGGGCGAATCAAGCATTCCGATGAGCTGCACGTGATCCTCTTCTGTGGCTGCGTGCCTGCTGGCTTGCGCTAGTCTGCCGAGGTCAGACGTAAATTAGAAGCGCTCCGGGGAGAGCGGCTTGATCGACGGATCATGCGCAAGCCAAGGACGCCCGCCTGGGGGCGTCCCTGGCAGAAGCATCAACTGGCCAGGGGGCAGTTCACCATCCACGGCGTACCAAATTTGTCCACGAGCATGCCGAAACGCTGGGCCCAGAAGGTCGCTGCCATTGGCATGGTCACGTTGCCGTTGTCCGCCAGGGCGCGAAATACGCGTTCTGCCTCTGATGGATCGGTGACGTGAATGCTCACGGAAAATCCTTGTGGCGTTTTATGGTGCTCCGGTGGAGCGTCACTACCCATCAAGACCGCATCGCCTACGACGAGGCGCGCATGCATGATCTTGTTGCGCCACTCGGCCGGCACCTGTTTCTCCGCCGGTGTGCCGGCGTGAGTCAGCAGCGCTTCGATCTTGCCACCCAGGCATCGCTCATAGAACTTGAACGCCGCCTCGCAGTCACCTTTGAAAAACAAGTAAGGCTGTAGATGCATGTGTGCTCCTTAGGATAGGTTACGTGGATGCCGTGCTTTGCAGGCTCAATCCCGAGGACGGGTGAGGCCAGCGCGGACCGACAGGGCCGCAAAGAATTGTCGCGTCTTGCGTACGCAGCGCGTGTGGTGTAGAG
>VBNY01000343.1 GCA_005877705.1 Gammaproteobacteria bacterium | reverse complement strand
ATGAGACTCTGCATCACCTCCTCGAGGTGCTTTACATGTTCGGGCTTGGCGCTCTGGGAATACGCCGGCGGCTTCACTATCGCGCTGTCTTCACTTGCTCCTAAGCGCTTCAAGATGGCCCCATGCCCATCGGCACCAAACAGGCCACCGAGAAACTCGCGCACGACCGCGACGGGGCACCTCTCCTGCAGCACGAATTGGGGCAGTGCAGCCGGTTGATGGATGCGTTGCCCGATCCGCACGCCTGGCAGCGCGGCGATCGCCTTAGTCAAGTGCCTCGGCAGGACGATACTCCACTTGCGCTCATCATACCGAGCAGCGGCGGGACGTTTCCCCGCGAGCAATTCAATGTCATTCAACGCAGCTTCGCGGTCGAGCGCCTGGCCGACATTCATGCGCCCTTGCCCGGTGATACTGATCGAGCCATCTCTGATCAGGTGACCTACCAACCGCGCAAAGGCCAGCGTGCGCGAGCGTTCATGTTCATTCGCGAAGCTGAATTGCAGATCGCCGGCGAGCAGTTCATAACCAGCTTCATCGGAGCCGGGCGCATCGACAGGTCCCTCGAGGCCCATCACGAGGCGGTCACGTCCTACTACCAACTCGTCGGCCCGCACCCAGCGGCCATCAGCGCACAGGATTTTGTGATCGGGAGTGCAAACCAGCGAGCGCCCGTCCTGCAGCACGACAGACAGGCACTCTCGCTCACCCTGCACCATCATTTCGGTTTGTACTGCCATGCTCAGTTTGCAGTCTCCCGTGGGGCCAAACACCCTCGTGCCGCCTGCATTAGGCAGCTGTTCGATCCGGCGGCTCGTGCCGTTCGCCAGCAGGATCGGGGTGCCCGCCGCGATGCACGTTGTACATCCGTATCCAACCAACTCGAAACCAACAGCGGCGAGGTCGGCCAGCACGCCGGCCTTGCGGAAGTAGTCGGTCACGACGCGCGAGCCGGGGGCGAGGCTCGTTTTGACCCACGGCTTGGCCTTGAGGCCGCGCTCGCGCGCCTTGCGCGCGAGCAACCCCGCTGCGAGCATCACGGAGGGGTTGGAGGTGTTGGTGCAGCTCGTGGTCGCGGCAATGAGCACCGCCCCGTCCTTGAGCTCGAAGCTCTGGCCGTCGAGCTTCGCGGACGCCACTCCTTTGGCCGCGGGCGCCCTGGCGGCGCGCTCCTGCGCAGTCTTTTTGGCGTTCGTCTGGTAGACGCTTTTTGCCGCCTTGAGCGCCACCCGGTCCTGCGGACGGCGCGGGCCGGCGAGGCTCGGCTCCACCTTGCCGAGATCGAGCTCGACCACGTCGGTGTATTGCGCGGGCTTGGCACCGTTGGTGCGCCAGAGCCCCTGGTGTTTGGCGTACGCGCTCACCAGATCGAGGCGCTCGCGCGGGCGGCCGGTCAGCTCCAGGTAACGGAGCGTCTCCTCGTCGATCGGGAAGATGCCGCAGGTGCTGCCGTACTCCGGCGCCATGTTGGCGATCGTCGCACGGTCGGCGAGCGGCAAGTTCGCGAGACCGTCGCCGAAGAACTCCACGAACTTGTCGACGACCCCCTTCTTGCGCAGTATCTCCGTGACCGTGAGCACGAGGTCGGTGGCGGTGGCACCCGGTTGCAGGCGTCCGTCGAGGCGGAAACCGATCACCTGCGGAATCAACATCGTGACCGGCTGACCGAGCATGGCGGCCTCCGCCTCGATGCCGCCGACGCCCCAGCCGAGTACGCCCAGGCCGTTGATCATCGTGGTATGCGAGTCGGTGCCGACGAGTGTGTCCGGATACGCGCGCCGGACCCCGTCAGCCTCGGCATCGAAGATGACCCGGCCGAGGTACTCCAAGTTGACCTGGTGAACGATCCCCGTGTTCGGCGGGACGACGGAGAAGTTGCGGAACGCGGTCTGTCCCCAGCGCAGGAACGCGTACCGTTCGCGATTGCGCGCGAATTCGATCGCGGTGTTCTTCGCAAGGGCGCCGGGCGTGCCGTACTCGTCCACCTGCACGGAGTGATCGATCACCAGCTCCGCAGGCGCAAGTGGATTGACGCGTTCCGCATCACCGCCGAGCCGCACGATCGCATCGCGCATCGCGGCCAGGTCGACGATGCAGGGCACGCCGGTGAAATCCTGCAAAATGACGCGCGCCGGCGTGAAGGCGATCTCGTAGGCAGGCGTCGCTGCAGGGTCCCAGGCGAGCAGCGCTTCGATGTCCGCCCGCGTCACATTGACGCCGTCTTCGAATCGCAGCAGGTTCTCGAGCAGGATCTTCAGCGAGTAGGGCAGGCGTGCCACCTGCTCGCGCGGCAGAGCGGCCAGACTCCAGATTTCGTAGGAGCGGGCGCCCACACCGAGCGTCGTACGCGCCTTGAAGCTGTTGCTCATGGAACCTCCGCGGTGAGAAGCGCGGGAATTATATCGGGCGCGCATGCGGGCACGACTGTTTCGATCACCGCCCCGCCGAGGCAGCGCTCGCCATCGTAGACGACCGCATACTGTCCCGGTGTCACTGCGCGCTGCGGGTGGTCGAATGCGATGCGCGCCGTGCCACTCGCGCCCGGCTCGAGCAGCGCGGGTTGATCGAGCTGCCGGTAGCGCACCTTGACCGTGCACCGAAACGGTTCGGTTTTGGCGGGCGCGAGCCAGTGCATAGCGCCGGTCGTGAGCGCTGTGCTCGACAGCAGAGGGTGGTCGTGCCCCTGCACGACGATGAGCGCGTTGCGTGCGC
The DNA here is from genome assembly GCA_005877705.1 of Gammaproteobacteria bacterium. Taxonomy (GTDB): domain Bacteria; phylum Pseudomonadota; class Gammaproteobacteria; order Steroidobacterales; family Steroidobacteraceae; genus 13-2-20CM-66-19. The sequence goes on along the minus strand of VBNY01000343.1, from coordinate 12 downwards.
CATCCTTCGCTG
>VBNY01000342.1 GCA_005877705.1 Gammaproteobacteria bacterium | reverse complement strand
CGGACCACCCGGACATCGCGCAGACCGGGGTCGCCCAGCGCATGCGCATGGATCGCGCCACGACGATGGCCATCGTGAACCGTCTCGAAGCGAAGGGATACCTCGTGCGCAAGAAATCCCGCAGTGACGGTCGCAAGCAGGCTCTGAACCTCACGGCTGCGGGGCGCAGGGCGCTCGCGACGGCCAAGCGTGCCATCCAGCAACACGAGCAGTGGCTCAAGTCGCGCTTTACCGAAAAGGAAGTGGCCAAGCTGATCGAGCTGCTGACCCGCATTCACGAATAGAACGGCATCGCCGAGTACCGGGGGAACATGACGGGCAAAGACCCGAAATCCATCATCGCCGATGGCACCATGCGCGTCGGGCAATGGCTGGCGGTGCTCGTCACCGTGGGACTGAACGCCCTGGACGGATTCGATGTCCTGTCGATCAGCTTCGCGTCACCGGGCATCGCGAAGGACTGGGGCATCGGCAAGGCGACGCTCGGCTGGGTTCTCTCCATGGAGTTGCTCGGCATGGCGCTGGGCTCGCTGCTGCTCGGCGTCGTCGCCGACAAGATCGGGCGGCGCCCGACCATCCTCGGGTGCCTCGTGGCCATGGCGATCGGCATGTTTGGAGCGGGTCACGCGCACGGTGTCTCCGAGCTTCTCGCCTGGCGGCTGCTCACTGGCTTCGGCATCGGCGGCACGCTCGCCTCGATCAATGCCGCCGCGGCGGAGCTATCCAATCGGCGCTGGCGCAGCTTCGCCCTGGCGCTGATGGTGATCGGGTATCCGGTCGGTGGAGTCGTCGGCGGCTTGTTCGTTCAGAAACTGCTGGCGAGCGCCAGTTGGCACGCGGTGTTCGTCGCCGGTGCCTGGGCGACGGCAGCCTTCCTGCCGATCGCGTGGTTGCTGGTGCCCGAGTCCGTGGCGTTTCTCGACCGGCGTCGCGGGCCGGGGGCGCTCGAGCAGATCAATCGCATCCTGGCGCGCTTCGGTCACGCGCCGGCGACGGCGCTCAGCGAGCCAGGGCAGGCGGCCGATCGGCGCTCGATCGCAGACATACTGAAGCCGGGACTCCTGGCGACGACCGTGCTGATCACTCTCGCGTACTTCGCCCACATCACCAGCTTTTATTTCATTCTCAAATGGGTGCCGAAGATCGTCGTCGACATGGGCTTCGCGCCCCAGGCGGCAGCGGGCGTGCTCACGTGGGTGAACATCGGCGGTGCCACCGGGGGCGCGATCTTCGGCCTGCTCGCCACGCGCATCGGTGTGAAGCCCCTGACCCTCTTTACGCTCCTCGCCGGGTCGCTGATGATTGCCTGGTTCGGCCGCGGTTCGGCGGATCTTGCGGGCCTCAAGACCACGCTCGCCGTCACCGGTCTGTTCACCAATTCGGCGATCGCCGGTCTCTACCTGTTGTTCGCGCAAGTGTTTCCGACGCACGTGCGCGCGACCGGCACCGGCTTTGCCATCGGTGTGGGCCGCGGCGGTGCGGCGCTCGCACCCGTCATCGCCGGTTACCTCTTTCAGGCGGGCTTCGTCGTTAAGACGGTGGCCGTGATCATGGCGAGCGGGTCGCTGCTGGCTGCGGCGGCCCTGCTGGCGCTCAAGGTCCGCGACGCTGACTGAAGCGTGCGGGGCAGGGCGCCGGTGACGACGGCGCTCGTGGCTAACCTAGAGCGCCGCGCCTTCACTTCGATTTGTCGTACTCGCCGAGCCCCGGTTTGTACGTCTTGTCGTCGAGAAACTGTTGCATGCCGCGGTGCCGCCCGTCCGACTTGTCGTGCCAGTTGAGTGCCTCCTGGGCACGGATCAGATAGTCCTCGGCGTCGTCATAGGTCATCTCGCGCACGCGTCGCATCGCATCCTTGGTGGCCTTGAGCGCTTCCCAGTTCTTCTTCAAGAGCTTGTTCGCCACTTCGGTCACGCGTGCCTCCAGCTGATCCGCGGGAAACGCCTCGTTGACGAGCCCCGCGGCCTCGGCCTGCCTGCCCGTCAGATTCTCGCCGAGCAGTGCGTGGTACATCGCCTTGCGCATCGACATGAGCTCGCCAGCCACCTTGCTGGCGCCGCCGCCCGGCAGGATGCCCCAGTTGATCTCCGACAGGCCGAACTGCGCATCCTCGGA
>VBNY01000341.1 GCA_005877705.1 Gammaproteobacteria bacterium | reverse complement strand
CTCGTACCAGGGGCACTGCGCCTGATTGCGAATCCTCAGCAGTCAGCTCGCACGCCCGAAAAGTTTTGCGACGCGGAGGTGGCCCTCTACGACACCATCCTCGCAATGCCCGCCAGTCAGGCTGGGCCGGTCTTGAGATTCCTCGCCGCGAGCAGCTGAGTGCTTCTGTAATCCGCTCGCCGCGACGTGGCCAACCCTACGGGTGAATGGTCAACACCTTCTGCTTAAGTTCATCGAGGCACTTATCGCGCTGTTTGTCGATCGTGCTCTTGAGAAGTGCGGCCTTGTTCGCAAGCAGCTCGTCTTTTGTTGACTGACCGAGCACGGAAATTCAGTCTGTGGCGGATTTACTGAGCCTCAGAGCGTGTAGTAGGCCGGAGGGCTTAGATAAAGACCGCCGGCGACACACCGAATCTCTTTGCAAGCGCTCGTGCCTGACGTGCGTTGATGTCGCGCTTGCCGCTTAGGACCTCGCTGACATTCGACTGTGAGCCAAAGTCCTCCGCCAAGTCGGTTTGGCGCAAACCGTGCTGCGTCATGAGAAATCGAAGCACAGCGGAAGGATCCGCGTCCGGAATCTCAACGTTGCGCTCCTCATAGTCGTGCACGAACGCCGTGACCATATCGAGCAGGCCCATGAGCGGGTGCGTTTCTCGATCACCGATCTTATCGAGAAGCTTGTTCATGAAATTGACCATAGCCTTGAAGTGTCGCTCGTTTTCGATGGCGCGCAGCTTGACCGGAGTCCGGGTCTCAAGCTCGCGCCAAGCCGGCGTTAATCCCTCAAAGTCTCCGGTGGCACCGTCTGTCATGGCTTGGCTCTCTTGCGTTGCTTGCGTTTCTGCTTTCGCATCTTGTGCGACCACTGGTCGTATTCCGGATGCGTAAAGACGTGTCGAATGTAGGCTCGGTTACGGTTGTAGTGAACCGCCGCGATGATGCGGAATTTGTTTCCGCCAATGTCGAATACCGTGTAAGGGGCGACGTGGTCCGCTGCGCCAAAAGTCCGTTTGAGCGCGTTAAAGTCCGTGAATTCGCTCCGCTCCATCACGCGGAACCATGCCGAGAGCGGATCCTTGGCCTGGGGATAAATCTCCCAGAACTCGCGTAAGGCCTTCCGTGAAATGATCCGCATCTACGATCGTCGAGGCGAGATTTTATCTCAAAATGAGATGGGGTGCAAGCGCACAGAGGACGCGGCGAGCCGCACGCTGTAGGCGTGTCATGCGCGCCGCCAACAACGTTTGGAGAGACGACGAAGGGCAGGCGGGCACGCGATAGTCGCCGGTGGCAACATCGCCAAAGCCCGTAGCTATCCACGCCGAAGGCACAGAGCCGCCTTCCCTGCATGGCTGAGCGTAGGCACGGTGTTCATGCCACTGCTTACGCGTGTGGTGGCACGTGGCGGCGCGGTGGATCGCGAGCTACCCCCCATATTGGACGCCGAGGCGAGCTATCGCGTGACCGACTGCCAAAATGGAAAAAGAACGGGCAGACGGGCTTCCGTTCCCGCCTACCCGTCTTCCGTAGGTTAACCGACTCGGATCGGCACGAAGATTCGCGCGTCGCCACGCTGCACGAGCAGCGCAATGTGGCCCTTCGACTTCTCGACCGCGCTGCGCAGGTCATCGACACTCGAGACCGGCGCACCATTGGCAGCCAGCACCACGTCTCCAGGCTGCAACCCCGCTTCCGCCGCACGGCCGCGCACCTGCTCGACCAGCAGACCGTGGTTCGTGTTGGCTTCGCGCTTCTCGTCGCTGTTCAGCGGACGTACCGCGAGACCGAGCTTATCGTGCTCGCTCTGGTTGGTGTTCAGAGCAGTGGTCTTGTCCTCCATGGCACCGAGCTTGACGCTGACGTCACGCGTGCTGTGGTTGCGCCAGACCTCCAGCGTCACCGTGGTCCCGGGGCTGAGGCTCGCGACCTGCACCGGCAGCTCCGTGGCGCCCTCCTTCAGGGGCTGTCCGTTGAGCTTCAGGATGACATCGCCCGGCTCGATTCCCGCGCGCTGCGCCGGCCCGCCCTTCTCGACGCTGGAGACGAGCGCGCCTTCCGGTTGCGGCAGTCCGAAGGAATCCGCGAGCCCCTGGGTGACGGGCTGGATCACGACACCGAGCTTGCCGCGGCTGACGTGGCCGGACGTTTCGAGCTGCTGGGCCACATGCATGGCGACGTCGATCGGGATCGAGAATGACACTCCCTGGTAGCCGCCCGTGCGGCTGAAGATCTGCGAATTGATGCCGACCACTTCGCCGCGCATGTTAAAGAGCGGACCGCCCGAGTTGCCGGGGTTGATCGGCACGTCCGTCTGTATGAAGGGCACGTAGCCGGATCCCGGCAGTGTGCGGCCCTTGGCGCTGACGATGCCGGCTGTTGCGCTGTTCTCGAACCCGAACGGTGCGCCGATCGCGAGCACCCACTCGCCGACGCGCAGGTCGCGCGAGTCGCCGAGCTTCACCGCGGGGAGATCCTTGGCGGGGATTTTGATCACCGCGACGTCACTCTTCTTGTCGATGCCGACGACCTTCGCGGTGTACTCACGGCGGTCCGTGAGCCGCACAGTGACCTCGCTCGCGCCGTCGACGACGTGAGCATTGGTCAGAATCAATCCGTCAGGCCGGATGATGAAGCCGGAGCCTTCGCCCCGCACCGGCCCGGGCTGCGGCGCCTGGAACGGCAAGCCGCGGAAGAACGGCGCGAACGGACTGTTGGGGCCGAGCGGATTGTCGTCGGAGTCATCGCCATCCGGGCTGTAGGCCGCCGGTGTTTTCGTGACCACGCTGATGTTGACGACCGCCGGCCCGTACTTCTGCACCATCGAGCTGAAGTCCGGCAGGACGGCAGCGGGGTTGCCCGTGGCAGGCACGGGGGTCACGGGAGCAGGCGCGGTCACCGTTGCCCGCGGAGCCACGCCGACTGCATACAGCACGCTTACCGGCGCCGCCGTTCATGTCTCAAGTCCTCCATCGAAGTGGGTTCGTACCGGCTTTCACGGCGCCTAAGAATACGAGGCGAGACTTAAGCAGGACTTAAGAACTGGCCGGCCGGCCCTTCGGAAAACCGAAAGCGAAAACACGCTGCGGGTGGCGGTATCCGGCTCAGTCGCGGCGGCCGACCGTGAGTCGCGTATACGGCCGGCTTTCCGTCGCCAGCGAGGGCTGCAGGTTGCTGAAGTACCCCGCGATGACCGCGATATCCGCATCCTTGAGGGTAGCGGCGAAGCCCTTCATGATGGGGTTCTTGCGACCGCCCTGTCGGTACTCATCCAGGGCGCGCGCAATATAGTCCGCATGCTGACCGGCCAGCGTCGGATAGGTCGGCGCGATGCCCACGCCGTCCTGGCCATGGCACGACACGCACAGGGTCGCTGCCTGCGGCACCGAGCCCGGCGCCTTGTTGCTGGAGACGAGCGGCTTGCCCGCGAAGTACGCGGCGATGTCCGCGATGTCCTGATCGGTCAGCGTGGATGCCTGGGAATGCATCGTCAGGTGGGAGCGGTCACCGCTGCGGTAACCTTGCAGCGCGGCAGCGAGATACTCGGGGTGCTGCCCCTGCAGCCTCGGCACGCTGTAGTTCGGATAAGCGTTCCTGTAGCCCTCGATGCCATGACAGCCGAGGCAGGTGTAGGAGAGCGCCTTGCCCCGCTCGGGATTGCCCTGCGGCGGCTGGTCCTGCGCCGGTACGGCCGTACTTGCGAGCACTACCGATGCGATCGCTGCCACACCCAAGCCCGAACGCACCCGAGACCCAGTCATCCGCCACTCCGGCCGTGAGCAAAACGGCTCCGAATCTTACGGACTCGCCCCGACAAATGCCACAGCGCCCGAGGGCCGCGTCGTGATGAAATCCGCCGCATGATTGGCCTGATCCAGCGTGTGATCCGGGCGGACGTCCGCGTCGATGGCCAGGTTGTCGGCGCGATCGAACGCGGCATCCTGGTGCTCATCGGCATCAGGCGGGCAGATCAGCAGGCAGCAGCCGACCGCCTGCTCGAGCGGCTGCTGACTTACCGCATCTTTGCGGATGCCGCGGGCCGGATGAACCTTTCCCTGCGCGATGTCCGGGGAGGTTTGTTGCTGGTGCCGCAGTTCACTCTGGCCGCGGACACCCACAAGGGAACACGTGCCGGTTTCAGCGCCGCAGCCGCTCCCGAGGAGGCTCGCAGGCTGTTCGCGTATCTGCTGCAACGGGCGCAAACCTCGTATTCCCCGGTTGCGGCAGGCGTATTTGGGGCCGAGATGCAGGTGTCGTTGATAAATGACGGACCGGTCACATTCTGGCTGGAGACCCCCTCCGCCACGCCGTGAGGCC
>VBNY01000340.1:2740-7894 GCA_005877705.1 Gammaproteobacteria bacterium | reverse complement strand
GACTGCGATGGAAAACGCGATACGTTGATGTTTCATGGGAGCGTTCCTTCGAGTTGTACGCGGTGCGCGCTCACCGAATGTCCGCGCCGCGTTACGCGCAGCCACCTTCATCCGCGACGACGGCGTGCACGTGGGTGCAACGCCCATGCCAGCGGCCCGAGGCCGCTCCGAAGCGTATCGCGCGCGCAACACCAGTTCGGCGCCGCTCGCGGTCCTGTTCCATTTGCACCGACGTTTGATACACGGTTGTAACGCGGATGGAACGCGCCCCCCGTCGGTACGCCTGCGGCCGATTTTTAAGCGGCGGCGGCCCGGGTAGTGCGATCATGCTCACGCTTGCAGTCGCTTCGCCGCCGTGTTTCTCTAGCGTGACAGTGTCACGCGACGAGCGTGGCAGTTGTGGAGCACGAGCAGAATCGTCGCGAGAGGTTCGTATGGCAAACGCAACGCGCAGCTGGCATTCCGAGGAGCACATGCCTGCGGTTCCTGGCGAAGTCGATCTGAGCGCCGCCCCGCTGGCGGTCGCAGCCACGGAGTTGGAACGTCTCTACGAGCGGCTGCGCGGCTCCGGCTGCACGCTGCTGCTGATCGATGCGAGCGGCGCGGTGCTCTGCGAGAAATCGGATCCGCTCTTGAAGGGAGCATTCCGCATCCAGCCGGCAAGCCCCACGGTCGCGCGCGCTGCCGCGAGCGACGGCGATACCGCACCCCTCGTTGTGGATGTGTCGGTAAAGCCCGCCGGGGAGAGTTTGACGCTGGAGGATCTCGCCGGCGAGGATCCACAGATGCTGCGCAACGTGCGCAGCGCCTATCGGATCGCCGATTCCAACGTGTCGGTGCTGATCCAGGGACCGACGGGCTCGGGCAAGGAAGCCTTCGCGCACGCCATGCATATGGTGAGCAGGCGGGCGAGTGAGCCGTTCGTTGCCGTCAACTGCGCGGCCATTCCCGAAACGCTCATCGAGAGCGAGCTGTTCGGTTACAAACCCGGCGCATTCACTGGAGCGCGCCGGGAAGGCATGCGCGGGAAGATTCTGCAATCCTCGGGCGGTACGCTGTTTCTGGATGAGATCGGCGACATGCCGCTCGCGCTGCAGACGCGCCTGCTGCGCGTGTTGGAAGAGCAGGAGATCGTGCCTCTGGGCAGCGAGACGGCCATCAAGGTGGATCTGCACGCGCTCGCCGCTTCGCACCGCAACCTGCGCGAGATGATCACGCGCGGCCTGTTCCGTGAGGACCTGTATTATCGCCTGAACGGCATCACGCTCGAGCTGCCGGCGCTGCGCGATCGGGCGGACCGCGAGCGCGTCATCCACCATGCGCTGGCGGCCGAGACCGGCAACGGCAGGCCCGCGGCAATCGAGCGGGATGCTCTGCAGCACCTGTTGGCGTATCAGTGGCCAGGCAACATCCGCGAGCTGCGCAACGTGATCCGCACAGCGCTCGCGATCTGCGAGGGCGGCGTGGTCCGCAGGATCGACTTGCCGCGGGAGATCCGCGAGGCGCATTCATTCGAGGACGGCACCTCTGCCTGGCAGCAAGCCGGCGCCGCGGCGACCGGGCCGGGGCCCGCGGCTGGAAATCCACTGCAGGCCGCCGAGCGAGCAGCTCTGGTGCGGGTGATTCAGGACTGTCACGGCAATATGACGCGCGTGGCCGCGCAACTCGGCATGAGCCGCAACACTCTGTACCGACGAATGAAGCGTCACGGTATTCCGCTCGCGCACGGCTCCTGATCGTCACACGACCTTAGCTACCGACCCCCTCTTACGTCGGCGCTCCCGAGGCGCCTATCAAGCGAGCGCCGAACGCTCTGGCCCGGCGCTTGCACAGCCGCTGTTGGCACGCGAGTGCCGTGTTGCGGATTCCACCGTGTGCGCTCGCGGTGTTGCGGGGGCACCGGAGCCAGGGCATGAAGGACAAGACGCGGTCCCGCCGGCGCACAGTCCGGCTCGCAGCAGGACATCACCTTCAAAGAGACCCCGCGGGGAGCGGTCATCTCCTGATATCCCCGACCGGCTCCGTGCAGCTCAATGAAAGTGCGGCAGCCATCCTCGCGCTTTGTGATGGCACGCAAACGCGCGAGGAGATCGTCGCACGCATCGTGCGCGCAAAGGATGACCGCCTCGCCGACGACGTGCGGGCGTTCCTCGACGCGGCGCGCCGGCGTGGTTGGATCGTTGAGGGCTAAGCGTCCATTGCTTGAGGCGGCTGGGCTGGTCTGCCGCATCCGCAGCTGCAGCCCAGGCTTGGCCGGCTCGATCGTGCTTCAGGACCCGGAGTCCGCGCTTCTGAAGACCGCGACGCCGTTCGTCTTCAGAAGGCGGTGAATGATGATGAAGACGTAATAGGTCGCCAGGAACCATACCACCCGCGGAAACGTGGGCGTCACGCTGAGGGCGGGCCACACGAGACGACCCACCGCCGGCGCCGTCAGCCACCCTAACACGAGCAGGCCGGCAGCTACGGCGAAGTAGACCCGGCCGGCGCGCTCGAGCTGCAACCGGCCGCGCAGTCGCTGCGTGTATTGCATGCGAGTGCGCAGCCAGATCATTCCAACAATGAACAGCGCCGTAACCGCGGAGATGACATCCTGCGTGGTCATGCATTACTTGTGCACGGTCGAATCGATGAATGTGTCCAGATCGCCCTTCATCTTCTTCAGTGACGGCGGATGCACGTACATCATGTGGCCGGCCTCGTAATACTTCATCTGGATGCGCGAGCTGGTTCCGGGCGGCACGCCCAGATGCGTCATCACATACTCGGTGGCGGAGAACGGCGTCGCCAGATCGTAGTAGCCGTTCAACACCAGCACGCGGAGGTTGGCATCCTGCACCAGCGCCTGCGCCAGATCGACGCCCGAGTTCACCAGCGGCTGCTCCGTGTCGGAGCCGATCGGGCGGTGCGTCCATTTCCACTTCGCGCCGATCTCGAAGTTCGTGGTGCGGTAGGTCCGGCCCTGGCCGAATTTGAGCTCGCCGTGATAGTAAGCGGATCCATCGTCGGACCGGCGAAGCGCCCGTCCAGTCTGCCGATGGTCTTGCGCTTAGGCTTGAGCAGCTCGTGGGTGAACGCATTTTCCGACACGCGCAGATTCGCAGCCTTGAGGTAATCCACCGCAAGCCCGGTGTACTCGTGAGTTTTCTCCGCCACTGCATCACGCTCCGCGTCGCTCAAGGCGTCGCCTTTCAGCAGCGCGGCGGTGAACGGCCCCACGGCAAAGCGGCGCACCTCATCGAGGAACGGCTCGAGCGCGGGCGGCTGGCTCGGCAGCACGTGGTGATACCAGGCCACGGCCGCATAGCCGGGCAGATACACGGCATACGGCCGGTCGTTGCCGGGCAGCTGCGCGAAGATCGCCTCGATGTCGGTCGCCACCGACACGAGGATCAGGCCGTTGAACACCAGCGAGCGCCGGGCTCGCAGATAGTTGACGATGGCCGCCCCGCGCGTCGTGCCGTAGCTCTCGCCCAGCAGATACTTGGGCGAGGTCCAGCGGTTGTTGTCGCTGACATACTGCGCAATGAAGCGGCTGATCGAATCGATGTCCGGATCGACGGCCCAGAACTCCTCGTCGCGGTGATCGCACACGGCGCGACTGATTCCGGTGCTCACCGGATCGATCATGACGAGATCGCTCTTGTCGAGCACGCCGAACTCGTTGTCTACGGTGTGATAGGGCGCGGGCGGCGTGGGATCGGGATCGGAGACGACCACCCGCCGCGGACCAAGCACGCCCATGTGCAGCCACAAGGACGATGAGCCTGGGCCGCCGTTGAATGCGAACATGAGCGGTCTTGCGGCCGCCTCCTTCACGTCCCGCCTGGTGTAGGCGATGTAGCCCATGTTGGCGATCGGCTTGTCGTCGTCGTCGCGGATGACGAGTGTGCCGGCCGTGGCCGTGTAGTCGATCGACTTGCCGCCGGCAGTCAACCGATGCGAGGTGACGGAGCTGTCCGCTTTCGGCGCGCGCTTCCACTCGTCTTTCCTGTCACCCTTGACGTCGAACTGGCAGGCCTGCGCCAGCGAGCCCGCCTGCCCGCCGGGCTGCTCATCGGCCCGCGCCGCGCCACCAAGACCCGTCAGAGCAAGGATGCCGACTGCCAGCGCCGTTTTCGTCATTGCGGTACTCCACGTGACTCGATAAAGCGTGGCCTTATACCATAGGGTCGGGGAATCGCTCCCTGGCGCATCGACGAGGCGTGGTGGGGGCGCGCCGGATCGTCCGCTCCCGGTTTCGAACCGCTAGCGGGGTCCCCACGAAATCGAGCCTCTTGTTAAATGGGCCTTGCCCGCCTCGCGTGTCGCGCTCGATTTCGCGGGGTGCTTTAGAATGCCGAGCATGAGTCGCACGACACCCGACGAGGTCATCGAATTCGAGCCGCAGGAAGTCAAGGCCCTGCTCGATGCCGCGCGGATTCTGTTGATCGACGTGCGGGAGCCGCTCGAGTATGCCTCCGAGCGGATTCCAGGAGCTCTGCTATACCCGCTGTCGACGTTTGACCCTGCTCAGCTGCCGCCCGATCAGCCACGGCAGGTGGTATTCCACTGCGCCGCCGGGGGTCGCTCGCTCACCGCCGCCCGCCAGCGCATCGCTCTCGGCCAGCCTGCCGCCCACATGGCAGGTGGCATCACTCAATGGAAGGCAGACGGGCTGCCCGTCGTTCGCATCGATCCGCGCACGGGACGAGCGGTCTAGCCCACCGGCGCGGCCGAGCAGACGTGAAATCCGTGTGCCCCGATGGAACATCCACGCTCGATCCGCTCATTTGTAACCCGCAGCGGGCGAATTACCGAGGCCCAACAGCGCGCACTGCAGCTGCTGTGGCCGAGGTACGGCTTGGAGTTCGACTCGCGCACGTTGGACTTCGACACCGCGTTCGGCCGCCACGCACCGCGAACGGTCGAGATCGGCTTCGGCAACGGCGAGCATCTCGCGGCGCTGGCGTCGGCTCATCCCGAGCGGGACTATCTGGGAATCGACGTGCACCGTCCCGGCGTCGGACGGCTGCTGCTCGCGGTCGAGGCACGGCGGCTCACCAATGTCCGCATCATCTGCCACGATGCGGTCGAGGTCCTGGAGCGACAGGTCGAGCCGCAATCGCTCGCTGAAGTCCTCATTCTCTTTCCGGACCCGTGGCCGAAGAAGCG
>VBNY01000340.1:0-2650 GCA_005877705.1 Gammaproteobacteria bacterium | reverse complement strand
GCTGCGCAACCTTGCGGCCGATGGGACCTTCATGCCCCGGCCGCAGCGCACTGCGACACGTTTCGAGAAACGCGGCGAGCGTCTCGGGCATGAAGTCTGGGATCTCGCATTCAGCCGTATCTGACGGTCCGCCCGGCTATCGGGTCCGGGAACGGGCCCGTGATGCGCGCCAGCCACACTACAGAAAAGCCTGTCGCACTCCGTCGATCACGAACTGCACGGCGAGCGCCCCGAGGATGACACCCGACAGCCTTCCGGCCACGTTGGCGCCGGTAACCCCGATGACGCTCATGAGACGATCCGCCAGCCACATCATGGCGAGCGCGGTCCCCAGCACCAGCGCCGCCGCGAGCAGCAGTCCCAGAAACAATACGGTCTGGCTCGCGATATGGACGGGGCCGAACCACAACAGGATGGTCGCGAGCGCGCCCGGGCCGGCAATGAACGGAAACGCGATGGGAAACACGGAGATATCTGCGCGGCGCCGGCTCTCGGCCGCCTCACCGCTCGAGGTGCGCGTGCCCGACTCCCGTGCGAATACCATTTCGAGGGCCAGTAGAACAAGCAACAGCCCGTCGAAGATGCGGAAGGCTTCGAGACTGATGCCCATGAGCTTGAGAAAGGGCGCCCCGGCGAGGGCGAACAGCAGCAGGATCACGGCCGCAACCATGACCGCCTTGACAGCCATCCGGTGCTTGTAGGACTTGGTCGCGCCCTGGGTGAGAGCGCTGAACACCGGGATGAGCGAGACCGGTTCTACCACGACGAAGAATACGACAAAAAATTTCAGCGGCTGCTCGAGCATTGATGCCCTGCAGGAATCTGTGCGGATCGGTGCGTCGCCGCAAGCAGACGCACCAGCCCGGCACAGTCTTTGATTGATCTCAATAGGGTCTTGAAAGCGTCACACGCGAAGCGCAACATCAACTGCCGTTAGGAGCCGGTAGCTGCGGCTCCTTTCATGCTCGCGGGTCGAGCATAACAGCTCCTCGGACCCACGCAGCGGTGTCACGCGTTTATGACGGACGCAGCACAGGGATAGGAGGTTTGTACGATGACGGCTCCTCATCCGGAGATCGGCCTGTGGTATCGCCTCAGCGGCGGCGAGTTGTTCGAGGTCGTCGCCGTCGATGACGATGACGGCACGATCGACATCCAGTATTTCGACGGTACTGTCGAGGAGATGGACATAGAGGACTGGGATGCTCAGTGGGAGGACGGCGTGCTCGAAGCCGCCGAAGCTCCCGAGGACTGGAGTGGCTCGGTGGATGTCGAACCCGTCGACGAGGAGGGCCGCGGCTCGGACGGCCTGGGTGAGGATCATGACTTGCGCGCGAGCTCGCTCGATGGAATCGACCTGTTCGAGTAGTCAGACGCCGGTTTCGGCCAACGCAGCAATATCCACGCCATCGGCAAGCATCACGAATCCGGCCTGCACCTCGAGGGGCACGCGACGCAGCGAGCGGCCCGCGCATGGGCCTGCCACGCAATAGCCGGTTTGTTTCTCGAACAGCGCGCCGTGCGATGAGCACAGGATGAGCGCCTGGTCCGGTGTCAGAAACCGGTTCGGCAACAGGTTGAGCGGATGCCCCGCGTGCGGACAGCGGTTGACATAACCGCGCACGTCCGCGCCTGCGCGCACGACGAAGCCGCGCAGCGGCCAATCGCCGCCGCCGATCGTGAAGGCACGCGCACCACCCGCGTCGAGATCGGTCAGACGGCAGACGACTCGCTCGACATCGAAGTCATGTCCGGCGGACATGCGAGTTCGCTCCAAGCTCGGGCTCGGCCGCTTGCGGCGGCGGCCCCACGGCTGCCCGGCGCTTCAGAAAATACAACAGTATCAGCCCCGGCAGGCTCAGAGATGCGGTGTACGTGAAGAACAATGGATAGCCAATCTGATCGACAACGAGACCCGAGAAGCCCTCGAGTATCTTGCCCGGCAGGGCGTACAGCGATGAGAACAGAGCGTACTGCGTCGCCGTGTATTTCGGGCTGGTCAGACTCGAGAGGAACGCGATCAACGATGTCCCGTGAATCGCGAGAGCCAGATTGTCGAGCCCGTTGACCACGCCCAGCCCGAGCAGCGTGGGCGCGTGCATCGAGGCAAGCGTCGCAAATCCGGCGTTCGACAGCATGATGAGCACGCTGCCGAGCACGAGCGAGCGCAACAGCCCGAGCTTGGCGACCAGCACGCCCGCGATGAGCACTCCGACAATCGACATCATCAGGCCGTACACCTTCACGATCGTTGCGATCTGAGTCAGCGTGTACCCGTGATCGATGTAGAAGGGATTGACCATCGAGCCCATGGTGAATTCGGTGAGACGGTACAGGGCAACGAACCCCAATGTGAGCGCCGCGAGCCCGACGCCGTAGCGGCCGAAGAAGTCCACCAGTGGACAGATCACGGCGCCGATGAACCACTCGCCGGCGCTGCGCAATGACTGCGGCCAATGCGCTTTGCGCTCGAGCCAGTCGATCACTCGCGCTTCACGCTCCACAGAGTCGCGCGAGGCGGCTATCTGCGGCTCGCGCACTAGCAGCGTCGTCACGATCCCGACGGCGACCAGAGCGGCCATGGTCGTGTAGCTCAAGTGCCACCCCGCGCGATCGGCGATGGCCAGCGCGCCGGCGCTGCCGGCGATCA
>VBNY01000339.1 GCA_005877705.1 Gammaproteobacteria bacterium | reverse complement strand
CGCATGGTGGTCTTCGGCGAGGACGTCGGTCCGAAAGGGGGCGTGCACGGGGCGACACTGGGGCTGCAGGAGAAGTTCGGCGCGGCGCGGGTGTTCGACACGAGCCTGTCGGAAGAAGGCATCATCGGGCGCGCGGTCGGCATGGCGCTCGCAGGCCTGCTGCCGGTTGCCGAAATCCAGTTTCGAAAATATGCGGACCCCGCGGCCGAGCAGCTCAATGACTGCGGCACTCTGCGCTGGCGCACCCGCAACCGCTTCGCCGCGCCGCTCGTCGTGCGGATGCCAGGCGGGTTCTTCAAGTGCGGTGATCCGTGGCACAGCCAGACGAACGAGGTGGCCTGGGTGCACGGCATCGGCTGGCGAGTGGCCGTGCCGTCGAATGCCGAGGATGCAGTTGGACTGTTGCGCGCGGCCCTGCGTGGCAATGATCCGACTATCTTCTTCGAGCACCGCGCCATGCTGGACGGTGCCTGGGCGCGCCGACCTTATCCGGGTGACGAGTTCGTCGCGCCATTCGGCCACGCACACTGCGTGCGCGTGGGCGCGGAATTGACAGTTGTCACGTGGGGCGCCATGGTCGAGCGCTGCGAGCAGGCGGCTCGCCTTTCGGGCGTGGACACCGAGGTCCTCGATCTGCGCACGCTGTCGCCGTGGGACCGAGCGGCGGTGCTCGTGTCCGTGGAAAAGACGCACCGCTGTTTGATCGTGCATGAGGACAATCTCACGGCGGGGTTTGGCGCCGAGATCGCCGCCACGCTCGCGCAGGAGGCGTTCTTCAGCCTGGATGCGCCGATCGAGCGGCTCGCCATGCCCGACATTCCCAGCCCGCACAGCCCGGTGCTCCTCGAAGCGGCCGTGCCCGGCGTGGAGCGCATCACGCGGGCGATTCGACAGATCGCGAGCGTGTGAGGATGCTGCCGCCAGGTAAGCCATCGAGGCGAGCGTAAAACAGCCATGACGAGCGTAGTTGAGGTTCACGCCCCGGCCGATCAGACCGAAGGGACGCGTTCGCAGGTCCTGCGTTGGCTGAAGAAGATCGGCGAGAGCGTCACCGAGAACGAGCCGCTCATCGAGATCGAGACCGACAAGGTCACGGTGGAAGTCGCCGCGCCAGGCTCCGGAATCCTCACAGAGATCGTGAAACAGGAGCAGGAGGAAATCACCCCGGGGGAGCTGCTGGGACGTATCGAGCCCAGTCGTGTAAGCGGCGAGGCGGGTGACACCGGCCAGAGGCGGGACACCGCTCGGGAGAGTGTCGGGTCCGGGGGAACCCCGCCTTCTGCAGCACCCGTCGCAGGCAACACGCCGGTCCCCGGTGACCCGGGAGCTGCGACTCGCCTGAGTCCCGCGGTGCGACGACTGTTAAGCGAGCACTCTATCGACCCCGCCGTCATTCACGCTACCGGTCAGGGTGGTCGAATCACCGTAGACGACGTGATGCAGGCTATAGCCGCAAAACCAGCAGGAGCGCCGCGCAGCACGCCGGCCTCGTCGCCCGCGGAAGCGGCGGCTCCAGGCCGCTCCAAAGCTTCGACTCTCACACCCACTGCAGCGGGCGCCGAGATGACCGGCAAGAGTCATCGCGTGCCGCACACCGCGGTGCGCAAGCGCATCGCCGAGCACATGGTGCAGAGCCTCCTGCACACGGCGCCACACGTTACGACGGTCTTCGAAGCTGACCTGACTGCGGTGCTCGCGCACCGTCTGCAACATCGCGATGAGTTCGCGCGCCGCGGGGCACCGCTGACGCTCACCGCGTACTTCCTCCAGGCGGCGGTCGAGGCGATCCGTGCAGTGCCGGAGGCCAATAGCCGCTGGACCGACTCGGCTCTCGAGGTCTTCGATTCCATTCACATCGGAGTGGCGACGGCGTTGGAGGAGGGAGGACTCGTCGTCCCCGTTCTGCACGACGTCGAGACCCGCGACTTCTTTGAGATTGCTCACGGCCTGAACGATCTCGTCACGCGCGCGCGTGAGGGGCGGCTGTCGCCTGCGGACGTGCGCGGCGGCACGTTTACGATCTCCAACCATGGGGTGAGCGGCAGCCTGTGGGCCGCACCGATCATCATCAATCAGCCGCAAGCGGCGATTCTCGGCGTGGGCAAGCTCGAAAAGCGCCCCGTGGTGCGGGAGGAAGGCGGCGGGGAGCGGATCGTGATCCAGCCGCGCTGTTACGTCACGCTCACCATCGACCACCGGGTCATGGACGGTCACCAGGCCAACCGCTTTCTGCAGACCTTCGTCCGCAGGCTCGCGGACTGGTCATGACGGTTCCGCCGCCCGATCCATCCTGATACAGAAATCCGCACCGATGTGCTATTCTTGTGTCACATTGGAGAGGCGGATTCCGCTCATCGCGAGGGGCTGCGCATGTACACCCAGGGCCTCGATTCTCTCGGCAAGGAATCCGTGCACGTCGGCTCGGCCGACACCGCAGCGCTCGAGGCGCGCTTCCAGGGGCGCGTCGATGCGGACGACAAGATCGAGCCCAAGGACTGGATGCCCGATGCTTATCGGCACACCCTGATCCGGCAGATCTCGCAGCACGCGCACTCGGAAATCGTCGGCATGCTGCCGGAGGGAAACTGGATCACGCGTGCGCCGACGCTGCGCCGTAAGGCCGTGCTCATCGCGAAGGTGCAGGATGAAGGCGGCCACGGCATGTACCTGTACAGCGCCGCGGAGACCCTCGGCATCTCGCGGCAGCAGATGCTCGAGCAACTGCTCGGCGGCAGCGCCAAGTACTCGAGCATCTTCAATTACCCGACGCTGACCTGGGCCGATGTGGGGGCGATCGGCTGGCTGGTCGACGGCGCGGCGATCATGAACCAGATTCCGATCTGCCGCTGCTCGTACGGGCCTTATGCGCGCGCCATGGTGCGCATCTGCAAGGAGGAGAGTTTTCATCAGCGCCAGGGGTTCGAGATCATGCTCGCCCTGGCACGCGGCACGGCGCAGCAGCGCTCGGCCCGAGCGATACCGACTCGAAGCACACGGCGCAGTCGATGCGCTGGAAGATCAAGCGCTTCAGCAACGATGAGCTGCGCCAGAAGTTTATCGATATCACCGTGCCGCAGGCGCAGTTTCTCGGGCTCGCGATTCCGGACCCGGAGCTGCGCTGGGACGAGGCCGCCGAGCACTATCGCTTCGGCGCCATCGACTGGAGTGAGTTTCAAGCCGTGGTCAGGGGCGACGGACCCTGCAACCGCGAGCGCCTGGGAGCGCGAGTGCGCGCGCATGTGGACGGTGAGTGGGTGCGT
>VBNY01000338.1 GCA_005877705.1 Gammaproteobacteria bacterium | reverse complement strand
TTCGAATCGGCCGACAACGTGAAATCGTCGTAGATGTTCCACCCGACACCCAGACATTGCCCGTTCTGCTGGTCGCAATAATTCGAGCTTGTGATGGCCGCGCCATTGTCAAAAAGCACGCTCGCCGCAGCGGGCCATGTCATCGCAGCGCCGACCCAGAGTGAGGCGCTTGCCAAAAGTGCAGATTTGCTTTTCATATTTTTCCTGCGGTGTCATCGAGACGATCGGGCTGCGACCGCAGGCACCGTGATGCATGTATCGTTCCAACTCACAACCCTATGAGCGGAAAAGCGTTTTTATTTGCCCCTGCAGCGGGTGTAAAAAGTTTCGTCGCCTCAATCGCCGCTCTGCGCCGTCGACGCTCGCTGCATTAAGTCATAGAGCGTCGGCCGAGTTATCCCAAGCAGCTCAGCTGCCTTGGAGATATTGCCGCCAGCCATAGCCAGCGCCCGCTGGACCGCGTGCGTCTCGGCGCGCTGGCGCACCTCGCGCAGGGTCAGAAGCTGCGGCGCGCCTTGCTCCATTTGCGACAGGGATAAATCCGCTGCGCTCACGAGCTTGCCTTCGGACATGATCGCCGCGGAGTTGACCCGATTCTCGAGCTCGCGCACGTTGCCCGGCCAGGCGTAGCTCTCGATGGCGAGAATCGCATCCGGCGATAGTTTCAGCTGCGGCCGCCCATGCCGCTTGCAGGCTTGTTGGAGGAGGTAACTGGCGATCAGCACCGAATCCGAGCCGCGCTCGCGCAACGGCGGAATGACCACCGGCACCTCGTTGATGCGGTAGAACAGATCCGCGCGAAAGGTCTTCTGCTCGATCGCCTGTTCGAGATTGGTATTCGTCGCGGCGATGATGCGCACGTCCACCGCTATCGTCTCGCGTCCGCCGATGCGTTCGATGAGGCGCTCCTGCAGGAACCGCAGCAGTTTCGCTTGCAGCGCGAGCGGCATGTCACCGATCTCGTCCAGAAACAGCGTGCCGCCATCGGCGGTCTCGATCTTGCCGAGCGTCTGCTTGACCGCACCGGTGAAGGCCCCGCGCTCGTAGCCGAACAGCTCGCTCTCGAGCAGCGTCTCGGGAATGGCCGCGCAGTTGATTGCGACCATGGGCCTGGTCGCTCGCGGACTCAGCCCATGCAATGCCTGGGCGAGGCGCTCCTTGCCAGTCCCGCTCTCCCCGAGCAACAGCACGGTGGCATGCGTGGGTGCGAGCTTCTGGATCATTCGACAGACCTTCAGCATCGGCTCGCTGCCGGCGATCACGCCGTCGAGCGCCGTTGCCGAGCGGCTGTCCGCCAGGCGCTGGTTCTCGATCTCGAGCTGATGAATGCGATGCGCCCTGTCGATGATCAACGACAGCATCTGCGCGTCGACCGGCTTCTGGCAGAAGTCGTAGGCGCCCAGCTTGATGGCCCGCAGCGCGTGCTCGCGGCCCTCCCGACCGGTGACGATGATGATCTTGGCTCTGGGGGCGAGGCGCTGAATTTCAGCGATCGTCGCAAAGCCCTCCTCGACCCCGTTGGGGTCCGGAGGAAGTCCCAGGTCCTGCAGCACGATCGCCGGCTCGTGACGCCGCAACGCAACGATCGCCTCCTCCCGAGTCCCGGCGCAGTCGACTTCAAAACCGTCGAGCGCCCATTTGAGCTGGCGCTGCAGGCCGGGATCGTCCTCAACTACGAGCAATCTGGTGCGCTTGGTGCTCATTTTCCGCCACGATGTCTGCTGTCGCCAACAACGGTGCCATAGGGAGACTGATGATGAACTTCGTTCCCTTCCCTGGAACGCTGTCGACCTCGACGTTGCCGCCGCATTTGCGGACGAATTCCCGCGCCTCGTAAGCGCCTATGCCCAGGCCCAGTTCGCCCTTTGTCGTATCAAACGGCCGGAACAGTCGATTACGGATGAACTCCGCGTCCATTCCTGTTCCCGTATCGGCCACTTCGACGATCGCGCGTTGCGCAGCCCTGCGCACATTGACACAAACGGAGCCGCCACTCGCGGTCGCATCCTGAGCATTGCGAACTACGTGCTCCAGCACCTGCAGCATGCGATCCCGATTCAGTACCACCTCGACGCCGCGTTCCTCGACGTTGAGCGTCGGGACCGGGGCGCGGGACACGGTTCGACGGACCACCTCGGCACCCAGGTCCGAAAGCTCCACGCGCTGCGTCTGCTCTGTCAACACGCCCCGACGCAACTCGTCCATGAGACGCGTCATGCGCTTCACCGAATTATCGATTGTCAAGATCGCGTCGTCGAAAAACTGCGGATTGCCGCGATGGCGCGCCGCGTTCTCGACTACCAGCGCCTGCTGCGCGATCAAGTGTCTCAGGTCGTGCATCAGGAAGGCTGCCAAGCGGTTCATCGCTTCGAACTGGTGCGCCTCTGCGAGGCGCTTGGCGGCCTGCTCCAACGCGAGGAAGCTCGCGATCTGACGGCCCGCCGCGCGCAGCAGGTCGATCTCCTCCCAGGTCAAGCGCATGGCCGCCAGCGGCTGCCCGAGAGCGACGAATCCGATCAGCGCCTTATCGCAGATCAGCGGCACGATAAGCCACATCCTGGGATTGGTCAGCAGCCACGCGGGGGGTTGCAACCGGATGTCGCGCGCGCGCCCGGAGCGAGCCTCATCCAGGTCACAGACCCATTCATTCTGCAGGAGGTAATCGAAAAACTCCCCGCGCGCCACCTCACGCACAGCAGCGGGTGGCGCCAGATCACCGCCCACCGGAGCAAACATCCCCTCGGCATCCTTGAGCCACAACCCACCGCTCGCACAGTTCACCATTCGCGCCATCACGGTGGTGATCCGCTCATGCATCGGCGTCTCGCCCGACTCCGACAGAGCGCGGGTCAGCTTCTGCCACTGTTCGCGATAATCATAGCGGTAGGGAAACAGATGCTTCGCCAGGGTCACTCGGAACCAGGCGCGAAATTGCTCCGACAACACGGCAATCGCCAGAACGAGGGCGGCCGCCGCGAGGAACACCATCTGGCCGGCCGCTCCCCACGATCCGCCCAGATCGCGCACGAAGTAGCTGGCGGCGGCCATCGCCAGGACGTACAGCGAGGCCCCGAGAAGCGTCGCATTGAAGAAGACGAGCCTGGGCGAGAGGAACGCGGCGGACTGCCAACTCGTGATTCTTCCCAGGCCGATTGCGAGCAGGCCGACCAGGAGCGCGTTGA
>VBNY01000337.1 GCA_005877705.1 Gammaproteobacteria bacterium | reverse complement strand
CCTGGATATTGGCGGGTGGAATGCGATGGAAGGCCTTCGTCTGCAGCAGCGTCGTCATCCAGTCGTCGCCGCCGGCGCCCTCGAGCTGCGCCTGCAGCTCGGCGACCTCGTAGGTGCCCGTCTGGTCCCACGTGATCATGACATCGAGCAGCTCGCTGTCGATCGACACGTAGCTGATCTCGTCCATGGCACGCGCGGTCACGCGGCGCGGCAGCTGCGCATACAGCGGTGAGCGTGCTTCGGGAGTGCCGCCGCGGATCATGGCCACCGTGCGCTCACCTTCGCGAATCTCGATCATTCCAGCGACGAGCCACAGCGTGCGCTTGTCTGTGTCGCCTTCCTTGAACAGCGTGCGCCCCGCGGACATCGTGCGCACAGTGACTTTCTTAGCGAGCGCGGCAAGGTTTTCGCGCTTCAGACCGTCGAGTGGCGCGAAGGTTTTGAGCAATTGAACGCTGGCTTCGCGTTCTTCGACCATCTGCTAAGTGCCTGACGCAGTGGGCCAAATCTGGTGCGTCATAAATTATGTCTTGGATGGTAGCACAGGGCTTTCGGGTCACTGGAACGGCGTTCACGTTTCGGTTCGCGAAACGCAGGCCGGTTCACATTTTGCCAGCGGCTCCGCCGGCGGTGAGCAGCGGCCAGCCGGAATCCGGTTGAAACCGAGAACCACATCGCGCTGCGAGCTCCTTGAGCCGCGCGACGACAGCGGTCGTGCCGCGGCTGCGCGCGTAGGCGAGCGGGCCGCCGCGGAACGGCGCAAAGCCCGTCCCGAAGATCACGGCGGCGTCGATCAGATCCGGGTCGTCCACGACATGCTCGCGCAGGCACGCCACGCACTCGTTCACGAGCACCAGAATCAGTCGATCGACAAGTTCGGGTGGCGCGGCGCCGCCGGACCAGCTCGCGCAGACGCGCGAGGTCGGGAGCCGGACGCCCCAGCTCCTCGGCGATGATCTGGCCGACGTGCGCCGCAACATCGAGACCCACCACGTCGGCGAGCTCTATCGGCCCCATCGGCATGCCGAAGCGGACGGCTGCCTCGTCAATGACCGCGAGCGGTACGCCTTCCTGCGCGGCAAACATCGCTTCGTGCAGGTACGGCATCAGCACGCGATTGACGATGAACCCTGGCGCACTGCGGCAGAGCACGGGCAGCTTATCGAGCCGCCGCGCGAAGGCGATTGCGGTCTGGGCGACACCGGGGTCGGTGCGCGCGGACTGCACTATCTCGATGAGTTGCATCTGCGGCACGGGATTGAAGAAGTGCAGGCCGACGAGACGCTCGGGCCGCGCGAGCTTGGCCGCGAGCGGCTCGAGCATGATGCTCGAGGTGTTGGTTGCAAGCACGGCGGTGGGCTTCATGCGCGGCTCGAGGCGCGCGTACAACTCCTGCTTGGCATCGAGGCTCTCGAAGATCGCCTCGATAACGATGTCCGCTTCGCGGACACCCTCGCCGGCGACATCGGCGCGCAAACGATCGCGAGCGGCGGCGGCCCTGGGCGGATCGCGCAGGCGCTTGTAGAACAACTCACGTGCGCGCTGCAGCGCAGGCTCGACGTATTCAATGGCCCGGTCCTGCAGCGTGACGGTAAAGCCCCGCAGCGCCGACCACGCGGCGATATCGCCGCCCATGACACCCGCGCCGACCACGTGCACGTGTTTGATTTCGCCGGTCCCTTTCGCACCCAAGGCCTTGAGACGGTCCTGCAGCAGGAACACTCGAATGAGATTGCGTGCCGTCTCGCTCGTGAACAGTTGCGCGATCGAGCGCGCTTCGGCCTCGAACGCCGCCGCGCCTTGGGCCCCGAAACGTGCCCACAGGTCGATGATCGCGTAGGGCGCGGGGTAATGTTCGCGGCGCGCTTTGGGGCTCACTTGTGCGATGAGCGCACGCCGCAGGAAAGGTCGAATCGGCGGTGAATTCAGCACGCGCTCGCTGAAGGGTGCGCGGTGGGGAGCGGGCCTGAGGGTGAGGAGGTCGCGGGCCGCTGTGCGCAGCTCCTGCTCGGAGACGAGCCTGTCGACGAGGCCGATTCGCAGCGCCTTGTCGGCGCGCACCGCTTTGCCGGTGAGCATCATCTCCATGGCCGGACGCACGCCGACTGTGCGCACGCTGCGCACCGTGCCGCCGAAGCCGGGGTGGATGCCGAGCTGCACCTCCGGAAACCCGAGCGCCAAACGCTCATCGCCCACCGCGATCCGATAGTGGCAGGCCAGCGCGAGCTCGAGCCCGCCACCGAGGGCAAAGCCATGAATCGCCGCGACGCTCGGGCAGGGCAGGGCCGCCAGGCGATCGAGCACCTGCTGTCCGATGCGAATCAGGCGATAACCGCTCTCGGCGCTGGTGATGCCCGTGAATTCCTTGATGTCTGCGCCGGCGATGAAGCCGCTCTTCTTCGCGGAAATCACGATCACGCCGCGGGGCGGATCCTTTCGCAGGGACGGCAGCAGGGCATCGAGCTCGGTGAGCACATCGCTCGAGAGAACGTTCGCCGACGTTCCCGGCTTGTCGATGGTCAGCCAGACGATGCCATCGGCGTCGCGTTCGGTCTTCCAGGACCCGGTGGTGGTGGCGGTCACGTTCAGGCAGCCGAGGCGGCGGCGGCGGCGGCGCGGCGCGCCGCTTCATCGGCGCGGATGTGGAAATCGCACACCAGCGGGCGGTGATCGGAGAAGCGCACATCCGGCACACGGAAGTCGGTCACCTCGATCCCCTCGCTCACGAGAATGAAATCGAGCTCGATGCGCGGCACGCGGGCCGGGAAGGAGGGCAGGCCCGCGGAATTGGCGCTGCGCAGGCCGGCCGCGCGCATGAAAAGGTAGATCTCGTGGGTGCCCCAGAACGTGTTGAAGTCGCCCGCAACGATCACCGGCTTCGGCGACTGCACGATGAGGTCGTGCAGCGAGCGCAGCTGGTACTGGCGCTGGCGGAATTTCAACGACAGGTGCACGAGGAACACGCACAGGTCCTCGAGCTCGAGCTCGATGATCAGCCGCTTGATGCCCGTGTCGAAGTAGTGGAACCGTTCGCCGTGAACGTGCGGGGCGGACAGGAAGGCGTTCGCCTGCTTGCGCACGATGGGCATCAGATTGTTGAGCGAGCCGGTGCCATACTTGCACTGGAACGTGGAGTAATGGCCGAGCTGCCCCGCGATGTGCTCCGCCTGGTTGACCATGCCGGTGCGGATCGAGCCGGTATCGACTTCGATGAGCCCGACGACGTCGGGGCGCTCGGCGCGGATGAACTCCGTGATTGCGGCGAGGACCCTGCGGTTGCTGCGCAGGTAGCCGGCGCCGGGCACGGGAAGGTGGAACGCGGGACCGGTCCCTGTGGCGTAACGAATGTTGTAGCAGAGCAGACGCACCTGGAGCGATTCTTGCCGCAAAGAACCCATTCTATCGGTGCGTGCAGGCGTCCGGCGAGGTCAATGCCCTGTTTAGGGTAGCTTGGAACTGTCGCCAAGCGCCGTCACAGGGCTCCAGTTTCGCCGCGGTCACGCTTGTGCGAGACTCAAGTACAGTCACGACCTGAGCACCCTACCGCGATGTCGCAGGCCAATCCGGTTCGCATCTTCGTCACGCACGTATGGGAAGACAGTGACGATTACCTGCGCGTGTTCGAATACCTCGAGAGCGCGCGGAACTTCTTCTACCGCAATTCCGGCACTCCCGATCGCCGACCACCGGCGGACAAGGAGGCGATGAGAGAGGACCTGCGCCGGCAGATCGCAGGGGCCGAGGCGGTGGTGGGGCTGTCCAGCCTGTTCGACACGCACCAGGACTTCCTGACCTTCCAGCTCGTCTTTGCGCAGGCGAGCCACAAGCCCGTGATCCTCATGAAGCCATTTGGTTCGCGCAAAGAGGTCCCCAAGGCACTCCTGGACCTTGCCGACGAGGTGGTGGATTGGGACGAGCGCGCGCTGGTGGATGCCATCCGCCGCCAGGCGCGGCATGAGGACACGACGCGCTGGGACACGATCGAATTCAAGCTCGACTGAGACTGCGCGAGCGCCGGCCGAACGACGAGGTAGAGCGGGACGGCGTGCGACCCGCTTACGGGGTTTCTAGCGAGAACAAGGCTCGGAACCCCGCGCGAAAGCGCTGCGAACATCCGCACGACTCGTGAAGCTACGTCGTCCGCCTCGTCGTTCGACATCTTGCGAACGGTGGCGCGGAACGCATCCTCGCCGCGCAGGAGAGGTCGCTCTCGGGTCAGTGCGCGACTGCACGCACGGAACTCCTCTCGCAACTCGCTTGGAAGCTCGTCCTCTTCAACCAGGGCAAGATGATTGCGGTACGCGTCCGTCAGGCGATCCTTGATCGAGCCTGAACGCGCCAGCGACAGTGTCGCACCCTGAAACTTCTCCAATGTAGCCATCACTACACCTCGGTAGAAGGCCTCCGCTTGCGTGCTCTTGTAATCCGGGCTGTGCTGCGGGGCCGGCTATTGATTGTTGTTCGAACTCAACCCACTGCGCATGAAATATAGCTCAGACTCTAGGAAAAACAAGAGTTAAGTTAACAGAATTAAGTTATATGAGTATTTTCTCTAAATAACATTAATATCATCCCATATTATATTGATAATCAATGATTAACTGCTGCCTCTACCGCGATCTGCTCCATCAGATTGAATCGCCACCCCTCTCGAGCCTCGCAGGAGGCGCAGGCACAGACCTTGGCCGATCGGCTCGGGCAGAGGCCCATCACCGTTCCGAAGACGGCGTAGGGACTTCCTTGCCCCCGAGACCGGCCACCATCAGGGCCGGCGGGCATTGCGCCGGGTCACCAGCAGGTGGCCGTCGAATCCGTGCTCGAGGAGTTCAGGGCCGACTGCCTTCCAGTCGAGTCCACTGTGAACGACGCGCACTGCGTGTCCTTGTCCTGGCCGTTGCCTGCGACGGGGGTCGCGGTGACTGAAAAAGAGGGTGCCGCGGGCCCGCCCGCGTTGCACGCGGGAGAGCAGACGTTCACCTGGTAGTAGTTGCTGCCGACTTGAGCCGGAAACGCTGCGTAACCGAGATTGGCGGCCGAGTTGGTGTATGCCGCCGACGTGCTGAAGAAACGCTCCTCGCGGCTCGCCAGATCGAGCACGGCGGTGCGGGCCTCCGTGCGGCGGGACTTACGGATCTGGCTCGTATAGGCGGGGATCGCGATCGAGAGGAGGATGGTGGCGATGATCACCACCACCATCAGCTCGATCAGGGTGAACCCGGCCGACCGGGACGTTCGCGATGCGGCTCGCTGTGCCACGGTGCGCCTGTAGCCTAGCGGAGCTCGGCCCACGTCAGGCGATTGGTCTTCACGCTCGCCGGCACGTTCAGCTGGGTCGCTCCTTTGGTATTCAGGACGGTCTCGTACACCAGGTACTTGCTGCCGTTGGCGGTTGTTATCACGAAAGCGGTGCCGGTCGCATCGGTTTCGACGCCCGCGGCAACCGTGTCATTGTAATGCGGGAAGGCGTTGGTGAATGCGCCACCGCTCATGACAGATAGCGCGTAAGTGAATCCCGCGTCGGTGCTGGAGGTGCATGCGGTCAGCGAGTTGAGCGCGGGAACGGTGGAGTTGACCGTAAACGCCGGACCCACCAGCTCTGGATTGAAGACTATCTGCTCGGCGGTGCCCGGCAGATCCAGATACCAGCCGAACTGCGTGTTGTTGCTGCCGCACTCGGTGGAGCCTTGCCAGCACACGGGGCTGTTGGCCGTGATGTCGCGATTGCCGCTGGCGGCAACGGTAACCGTCTGCTGTTGAAGATTGGTCTTGCCGAGCGTGTACGGACCGCTGAGGCTGGCGTATCTGGCGGTGGATATCGAGTTCCAGCCAGCCATGTTCCAGTCCCAGACGCCGTAGATATCCTGGGTCCCACCGATATAGCTCACCGGGGTCGTGTTGGTGAGCGGGGTCTTCTGGCCGGTTCCGAAGGCGATCAGCAGCCGCTGCGGGCCCTGCTGGGTCATGCCCGAGGCGACGACGACCTTGGTCGTGATCGGCTGGCCGGACTGGGTCGTGAACAGCGGCGCAGTCGCGGCCGCCCAATTGGACGGGTTGTTGCTGGTCAGGTCGAAGCGCCAGAGGTTACCGAGCAGATCGCCCGCGTAGACGTAGTCCGTAATGTGATCGCCATCGAGGTCGGCCGGCGTCACATAGGCAATACCGTCGCTGCTG
>VBNY01000381.1 GCA_005877705.1 Gammaproteobacteria bacterium | reverse complement strand
ACGAGCTATGGAGCTGCGGGCTGTCCGTCGAGGAGCTTGCACGTCTTGGTCTGTCCCTGGGGGCGGATGTGCCTGTTTTTGTTCGCGGTTCCTCGGCTTGGGCCGAAGGCGTGGGAGAGCGCCTCACCCCCGTGGAGCTTCCCGAGCGGTGGTACGCCGTCATTCATCCAGGGGTCGCGGTCAGCACCCGGGACGTGTTCCAGAGCCCTGAATTGACACGAAATTCCCCGCTCATCACAATACGCGCCTTTTTTGAGTCGGGGGGACGTAACGACTGCGAGCCGCTGGTGCGCGCGCGCTATCCGGAAGTCGCGGACGCGCTGGACTGGCTCGCGCGCTGGGCGCCGGCGCGGCTCACTGGAACGGGCTCGTGCGTCTTTGCGGCGTGCGCGAGCGCAATCGACGCAGAGCGCATCGCGGCGCGGGTCCCCGGGCGCTGGATGAGCTTCGTCGCCAGGGGCCTGAATGTTTCACCGGTGCACGAGCGGCTGCGGGCGGTATCCTAAGGCCCATCCGCGGCACCGGGCGAGGCGCTCATCTGGGCACGCTGCGTCATATGCTGGGGTGTCGCCAAGTGGTAAGGCAGCGGGTTTTGATCCCGCCATTCGGAGGTTCGAATCCTTCCACCCCAGCCATCGGAGCTGCGCGAAGCGCATGACATGAGCACGAGCGACACGCTGGCACTGCTTGCGGGTAACGCCAATCCGGCCCTGGCGCAGGATATCGCGCGCAATCTGCAGACGCCGCTCGGGCGCGCCTATGTGGGCCGCTTCAGTGACGGCGAGGTCAACGTGGAGTTGATGGAGAACGTGCGCGGGCGCGATGTCTTCATCGTGCAGCCGACGTGTCCTCCGGCGAACGACAACTTGATGGAGCTGTTGGTGATGGTGGACGCGTGCCGGCGGGCATCCGCGGCGCGGATCACGGCGGTGATGCCGTATTTCGGTTACTCGCGCCAGGATCGGCGCCCGCGGGCGACGCGCTCGGCCATCACCGCCAAGCTGGTGGCGAACATGATTTCGAGCGCCGGCGTGAACCGCCTGCTGACGATCGACCTGCACGCGGATCAGATCCAGGGGTTCTTCGACATCCCCGTGGACAACGTGTACGCCTCGCCGGTGCTGCTCGGCGATGCCTGGAAGCAGGCGTACCGTAACGTCGTCATCGTGTCGCCCGATGTCGGCGGTGTGGTGCGAGCCCGAGCCTTCGCCAAGCGCCTCGACGATGCCGAGCTCGCCATCATCGACAAACGGCGCCCGCGGCCGAACGAGTCGAAGGTGATGAACATCATCGGCGAGATCGAGGGCAAGATCTGCGTGCTCGTCGATGACATGGTGGGTACGGCCGGCACGCTGGGGCAGGCGGCGCAGGCGTTGAAGGACGAAGGTGCATCGAAGGTCGTGGCCTACATCACGCACGCCGTGTTGTCGGGCAACGCCGTCGAGAGAATCTCAAATTCGGCGCTCGATGAGCTGATCGTGACGGACACGATCCCGCTGTCGGCGCCGGCTAAGAGCTGCGGGCGCATCCGGCAGCTGTCGGTGGCGGCGCTGCTCGCCGAGACGATCCGGCGCATCCGCGATGAGGAGTCGGTGAGCTCGCTGTATGTTGATTGACGGTATTTGTTGGGTGTGGCGGCTTGGTCGCGAGCCGCCACGGTTGTTACTACTGGAGACAAGCTAATGCGTATCTCATTCACTTTCGGCGCGGACCTGCGCGGGATGCAAGGCAAAGGTGCGAGCCGCCGCCTGCGTCACGCGGGCAAGGTTCCAGCCATCCTCTACGGCGGCCATCAGGACGCGCAGCCGCTGATCCTCGATCAGCAGAACCTGCTCACGATGATCGCCGATGAGCGCTTCTATTCCTCGATCCTGCGGCTCTCGATCGGCGATCGGACCCAGGAAGCCATCGTCAAGGACATCCAGATGCACCCGGCGAAGAACGTCGTGGTGCACGTCGATCTGCAGCGGGTCGTCGAGAGCGAGAAGATCCGTATCCGACTGCCGATCCACTTCAAGGGGGAGACTGTGTGCCCGGGCGTCAAGCTGCAGGGCGGCTTGGTGTCGCACATGCGGGCGGACGTCGAAGTCGCGTGTCTGCCGCAGGACTTGCCGGAGTTCCTGGAGCTCGACCTGTCCGGCATGAACCTGAACGACACCAAATTCCTGGCAGATATTCCGCTGCCCACCGGGGTCACGATCCCCGAGCTCAGTCGGCGCAACGCGCCGGTCGTCTCCATCCATGCCCCGCGTGCCGAGGAGCCGGAGCCCGTCGCGGCCGAAGCCGCGGCAGCCGCCGTGCCCGCAGAAGGCGTCGCCGCCGCCGCTCCGGGCGCTCCGGCCGCTCCGGGTGCGCCTGCCGCCGCTGCCACCGGCGAGGCCAGGAAGGGCGAGGCGAAGAAGGAAGCTGCTGCCCCTGGCAAGAAGGAAGCCGCGCCCGCCAAGAAGGACGCTGCCCCGGCGAAGAAGGAGAACGGCAAGAAATAGCCGTCCAGTTGCAAGTCGTTTGCCGGGCTTACCGGGAGCCACAGCTCCCGGTAAGCCCGCAATCGCTGGGCTTGAACGCTTGTTATGCCAGGCCTGCCGCTGAAACTGATCGTCGGGCTCGGCAATCCGGGCACCGAGTACGCGCGTACACGCCACAACGCGGGCTTCCACCTGGTCGACGAGTTGGCACGCCGCCATGGCGCAACGTTCCGCAGCGAGCCGCGCCATCACGCCGAGCTCGCACGCGCGCGGATCGGGGCCGAAGAGGTGTGGCTGCTCAAGCCCATGCGTTACATGAATCACAGCGGCGGACCGGTGCGCAGCGTCGCGAGCTTCTACAAAGTGGAGCCCGCATCGATCCTGGTCGGGTATGACGAGTTGGATTTCCCGCCCGGCGTCGTACGGTTGAAGGAGGGCGGGGGAGCGGCCGGCCACAACGGCATGCGCGACGTGATCGCGCAGCTCGCCTGGCGACAAGACCGCCGTGCTGGAATATGTGTTGGGACGTCCGTCGGCCGAGGAGGCGCGACTGATCCACGAGGCGGTGCTCGCCGCCGCCGATATCGTGCCGCTGCTGCTCGCGGAAGGCGCGCAGAAGGCCATGAACCGGCTGCACACTCGCGATACGGGAGAGTAAGCGCTAAATGCCCATCCGCTGCGGCATCGTCGGGCTGCCGAACGTCGGCAAGTCGACTCTGTTCAACGCGCTCACGCGCGCGCAGATCGCTGCCGAGAACTACCCCTTCTGCACGATCGACCCGAACGTCGGTGTGGTGCCGGTGCCCGATCCACGCCTGCAGCAGCTGGCCGAGATCGCGCATCCGGAAAAGATCATTCCGACCACCGTCGAGTTCGTCGACATCGCCGGTCTCGTCGCGGGCGCCTCCCAGGGCGAGGGGCTCGGCAACCAGTTCCTGTCGCACATCCGCGAGGTCGATGCGATCGCTCACGTCGTGCGCTGCTTCGAAAGCACCGACGTAGTCCACGTGACGGGTAAAGTTGATCCGCTTGCCGACGTGGAGACGGTCGATACGGAGCTCGCGCTCGCCGACCTCGCCACGCTCGAGAAGGGTCTCGAGCGCGCGGCGAAGGCGGCCAAGGGTGGCGACAAGGACGCCGTCCGCAAGCGCACACTGTACGAGCGCGTCAAAGTGCAACTCGACGCGGTGCGACCGGCGCGCGCGCTTCCCCTCAATGAACAGGAGCGCCGCGACCTGCGCGAACTGCAGCTGCTGACCGCGAAACCAGTGATGTATGTCGCCAATGTTGCCGAGAACGGTTTCGAAAATAACCAACTCCTGGCGGCCCTGGAAACGCATGCCGCCGCCGAGGCAGCCATCGTGGTGCCCGTGTGCGCCGCTATCGAGGCAGAGATTGCCCAGCTGGAGGAAGCTGAGCGCAAGGAGTTCCTTGCAGAGCTCGGTCTCGAGGAGCCGGGACTCGACCGGGTGATCCGGGCCGCATACCGGCTGCTCGGTTTGCAGACATTCTTTACCGCCGGACCGAAAGAAGTGCGGGCGTGGACCGTGCGCGTGGGCGCCACTGCACCGCAGTCCGCAGGCATGATTCACACGGACTTCGAGCGCGGCTTCATTCGCGCGGAGGTGATTGCGTTCCCCGACTACATCGCCGGCAAGGGCGAGGCCGGAGCGCGCGAGGCGGGCAAGCTGCGGCTGGAAGGCAAGGATTATGTAGTGCAGGAGGGCGACGTGTTGCATTTCCGCTTCAATGTGTGACGGAAGCGCTGCTATATCCCCTCCAGTTTCGCGCGTCGCAGCATGACAGGAGGGTTGCATCTCCGTATGGTCTGTGATCGTCGGCCAAATGGTTAGGGATCATGGAGCAGGAATTACGCCTGCTGATACTGGAAGATGTGGCCGCGGAAGCTGAGCTCCTCGTCAGACAACTGAAGACAGCGGGCTTGCGCTGCGCTTGGCGGCGCGTCGAGACTGAGGCGGCATTTCAAGAAGCGCTGCGCGAGCTGCAGCCTGATCTCATCATTTCCGACTTTAGTCTGCCCCGGTACGACGGTTCGGCGGCGTTGGCGCTCGCTGTGCGCGAGGCACCGGAGACTCCCTTCATCTTCGTGTCCGGTACGATTGGCGAGGAACGCGCCATCGATGTGCTCAAACAGGGCGCGGTCGATTACGTGCTCAAAAACAACCTTGCGCGGCTTGCGCCCGCAGTGAAGCGGGCGCTCGAGGAGGCGGCCTCGAAGCGCGCACGACGTAAGGCGGAAGAGCGCATCGCTCGTCTCACGCGCGTGCTGCAGATGCTCTCCGGAATCAACGCGGCCGTGGTGCGCATCCGCGACCGCACGCAGTTGTTCGAGGAGGCCTGTCGTATCGCGCACGATGTTGGCAGCTACGCAGCCGCGTTCGTGGCGATCATCGATCCGCCCACACGAATTGCGCGACCCGTTGCCTGGACGGGCCCCGGTGCGGAACAGCGCGACGCGGTCCGCTTTCAACTGGAGGGTGTTGAGACCGACGAGACCGTAACCGGCCGCGCGTTGCGCACCGGAGAGGCAGTCGTGCGCAACAACATACGCAGTGCCGACGTTTCGCCAGCATACCGTGAATGTCTGACCTCCCTTCAGCTGGCTAGCGTCGCCTCACTCCCGCTGCTCGTGGACAATACCCCTGTCGGCGCCTTCACGGTGGCGGCAACGGAGTCGGATGCCGTGGGTGACGAGGAGCTGCGGATGTTGCAGGAGGTGGCGTCCAATCTGTCGTTTGCCCTGCAGTACAGTCACAAGGAAGACGCGGTCCGATTCCTCTCTTATTTCGATCGCTTGACCGGGCTTGCCAAGCGAACGCTGTTCTGCGAACGGCTCGCCAGAGTGCTGGCGCGCCAGGCAGGGAAGAACGCGGAGGTCGTGGTCGTTGTGCTCGACATCCAGCGCCTCGGCGTGATCAATGACTCATTCGGCCGCTACGTCGGTGACCTGGTCGTGCAGTTCGTTGCGGACGGCCTGAAGAATCATTTCGGCGGCGGCGAGTCGCTCGCCCACCTCGACGGTGGGACGTTCGCTGCGATGATGGTCGGGAGCGAGTCATACGAGGACGCAGTGCGCCTGCTTCACGACCGCATCAGCGCCTTGTTCGTCAGGCCGATGGCCGTCGGAGGCCGCGAGATCCCGGTCACGGTCGCGGCGGGGTTGGCTCGCTTTCCCGAGAACGGCGCGGACTCCGAATCGCTGCTGCAGAACGCCGAGGCAGCCTTGAATCAGGCGCGCAAGTCCGGTGAGCGCTTTCTGCGTTACCGCCGCGAGATCAACTCGGAGGTCGCCGAGCGCCTGGCGCTCGAGCAACGGCTGCGTGCAGCGCTCGATGCCGACCAGTTCGAGCTGCACTACCAACCCAAGCTGTCGATACCGGATGGGCAGATCGTCGGCGCGGAAGGTCTGCTGCGCTGGCGTGATCCGGAGCGCGGCCTGGTGGCGCCGGGCGTGTTCCTGCACGTGCTGGAATCGACCGGACTCATCGTCGACGTGGGAGCCTGGGTGTTGCGCCGGGCTGCGCAAGATCTGCTGCGCTGGCGGAGCTCCGGGCTCGAGCAGATGCGGATTGCCGTCAACGTGTCGCCGCTGCAGCTGCGCGAACGCGACTTCGCGGCCCGATTCTTCGGGGCTGCCGGGCGGCAGCAGCGCGGTTACGAGTCGCGCTCGATGATTTCGGCACCGGGTACTCCTCGCTGAGTCGCCTGTCGGAACTCCCCGTCGATACGCTCAAGATCGATCGCTCGTTCGTCAGCCGGCTCGCCGGCGACAAGATGGCCCAGGCGGTGGTGTCCACCATAGTGTCACTCGCGCGGGCGTTCGAGTTGAACACCGTCGCGGAGGGCGTCGAGACGGTGGAGCAGCTCACAGTGCTCGAGGTGCTGGGATGCGAGCAGTGGCAGGGCTATCTGCACAGTCCGCCAGTGCCGGTCGCGCAGTTTGAGGCGATGCTGGTCCAGGCTGCTCCGTCAGCTGGTTGAACGGCACGCTCAGCGGCGCTTAAGACTCCACGGCGTGTGGGAGCCGGGCGTCGGATTGCGCTCGAGCATCGCGCGCACGCGGAAACGGTCCGGCCGACAGACACTCTCCTGAATAGCGCGCAACCGACCACGGCCATCAAGCATCACAGCGCGCAGTCGCAGTAGCGGCGTCCCCAGCGAAACATCGAGCCGTCGCGATGCAACAGCGTCCGCGGCAACCGCGCTCGTCGCGTGTTCGGTCGTTACGGTACGCGAGCCTGTCTGATCGAGCACCGTGAGAACAGGAGCTCGTGCGAGCGAGCTCCTGTGGATTTGCTGCCCAATCGGCGCCGGGATATAGGCGGTGCTGAGTTGATAGGGTGCGCCCTGATAACGATGTACGCGTTGAATGACGAAGGCGCGCGCTCCGACCTGCGGCTGCAGCTCGCGCAAAGCCGCAGGCACGGGAGCCTGCTCGAATCGCAGTATGGATAACGATGTCTCGGCCGCCATGGCAGATACATCCGTGTAAAAGCTGTCCAGATTCAGGTACAAGCGCGCGGGCTCGCGGATCTGGCGGGCAAATGTCCCGCTGCCGCGGCGGCGCACGATGCGGTCTTCCTGCGCGAGGCGGGCCAAGGCGCGGCGCACCGTGGTTCTCGATACACGGTAGCGAGCCACGAGCTGGGGCTCGCTGGGCAGCGTGCCGCCGGCGGGAATGCTGCCGTCGTTGAGCGCGTTGGAGAGCAGCTCATAGAGCTGGTAATAGCGGGCAACGCCGCTTCCGATGCGCTGACCCACGAATCCGGCGGCGCGCGGTTGCCGCGACTTTGTGTTGCTGCGATTTGCGGTGCGCGAGGGCATGCGGACAGACGGACGCTACGCCCGGCGGGCCGTGCGCCCGCCGTGGGAGCGATCCCGCTCGATCACGGTACGGAACTCGTATCGATCCGGCCGGTAGAGATAGTTGGAATATTCGATGATTCGCTCGCGCGCATCGCGCACCAGCCGTCTCACGTTGAGCACCGGAGTTCCAACTCCCAGCTCAAGGCGTTTGGCGGTGAACGGATCCGCGGTGAGTGCGCCGATCTCCTGCTCCGCGCTCGCTGCTCGGTACCCGAGTTTCTCGAGTGCGACCAGCACAGCGTCGTTGCCGAGGCGGCGCGGCGTGAGTTGCCGCCCGATCTCCTCGGGCNNNTGACGTACCGGACTCCCCGAATCGTGACAATTGTGCGGCCGAACTCCGGCCATTCGCGCAGCAGCAAATCCGGTGTTTGCATCGTCTCCAACACGAGCAGGCGCGTGGTCGTGTTGGATGCGAGCCCGGACAGGTCATCGAGGATCGGAGCAAGACGCCGGGCGGAACCGATCCGATCGATCCTGCCGCGGGCGAATGTGCCGCTGCCGCGCCGGCGGACGATGCTGCCCTCGGCCGCGAGCCGTGCGAGGGCACGGCGCACCGTAGTTCGGGAAACGGCGTACTCACGTACGAGATTCGGCTCGCTGGGCAATACCGCGCCGGCGGCGATACTGCCCTCTGCCAGCGCTTGCGAGAGGACGGTATAGACCCGCAAATAGCGCGCGACGCCTGCGCCGGCGTTAGTTGTTTTCGTCATGAAGACGAAACCCCCGTGAAGTGCAGTGTACACGCGGGGGAATACCCGCGCGCGTCCCGCAATTGCTCGCTGTCGAAGTTGCGATTGCCGCGATTCCTGCGATTTCCGTCGCAGGACGCCGCGGAAGTTTCCGCAGGTGGGTTCGCAAGAGCGCCGCGTTCTGGGGGCCCCCAGACCCTCAAACTGCGCTAACTGCAGGGAAGGCTGCGGCCGCGCTGCCCGCGCGCTCTCGAGGGGCGGCCGGGATTGCTCCGGTTGACACCCTCGGGCGACCCCAAGGACAATGCGCGCCCCTCGCTGGGCCGGATCGCCGCTCTCACAAAAGGGCATTTCCCGCTTGGAACGACCCGTGGAAAGGTAGCTCAGCTGGTTAGAGCACGGCACTCATAATGCCGGGGTCGAGGGTTCGAGTCCCTCCCTTTCCACCAATCGAATCAGCGTGTTGGCGCTGGATTCGCCAACTCCTCACTCGCCGTAAGCGCACGGTAAGCGCAGAAAACCGCCCTCGTTGCGTTCTCGATCGGGAAGTCCCGGCGTTTTCGATTGCGCTTATAAGCGTAAGTCAAAATGCACCCGAGGTCTTGAGACCATCTTAGTAGTCCAGTTACAGCCAGCTGCCGAGAAGCCTTCCCACTGCAAGCGCATGCTCATCGTGAGAAGCGGTTTTTCATTGAGCTTCGCGACGGCTTCACGCCGCTGATCGGGTGCAAGATGCGCATAGCGCAGGGACATGCCGACGGAGCTGTGACCTAAAAGATCACCGTGTTCAGAGGAACACCCTGCTGGACTAGGCGCGAAGCAAAGTGGTGGCGCAGATCGTGCCAGCGGAAATTACTGATCCTGGCCCGCTTGAGGACCTTGCCCCAAGCCGTCCGAAATCCAGTGGCGACACGAAAGGCACGCGCTCCGGTTCCGGACTGTTCGCGCCAGTTGCGGAGCACGCTCACGGCTTCGTCGTTGAGCGGCACATGCCGGGTCTGGCGATTCTTCGCATTCCGGCCCTCGACGGTGAGAAGCCGGCGGTTGAAGTCCACGGAACCCCAACGCAACTTGACAACTTCGCCGTGCCGCCGCAGCCCTGTGTTCATGGATAGCAGTACGGCGGGCGTTAGGTGATCCCCAAAGTGCGCCAGCGCAGGCAGTATCTGCTTGTGCCGTGCTTGCCGTCGGTCATCGGAACAAGCAATGTCCGGGGACTACTTGGGCCGTCGCGCCGCCCGCCGATTCGCGGGCACACCTCTTTGGTGCCTCGTCACGGGCTTCGTGGTGTCGGCTGCCTCAAACAATTGCCGAAACCCGTGTGCCAACAGTTCGACGGCCTCCCCCAAGGCGCCGAGTTGCGCAACCCGGACTATCGCGACGGATCGGTGCAGTTCAAACGATGGGGGATGCAATACTTTCACGGGATCGATTGAATGATTCCTGGCAATAAAGCGAGCGGGTAGCAGCCCGACACCATAACCGGACTGAACGAACGCCA
>VBNY01000380.1 GCA_005877705.1 Gammaproteobacteria bacterium | reverse complement strand
CGGATCCGAGCTCGTGCGAATCACCGTCAACACGAGCGAGGCGGCCGCGGCCGTTGCTCCGATCCGGGAGCGGCTCGAGCAGCTGGGTGTCACGGTGCCGTTGATCGGCGACTTCCATTTCAACGGCCACAAACTCCTGCGTGAGCATCCGGCGTGCGCCGAGGCGCTCGGCAAATACCGCATCAATCCGGGGAATGTCGGCCGCGGCAGCAAGCGTGACCCGCAGTTCGCCGAGATGATCGAGACCGCCTGCCGCTGCGGCAAGCCCGTGCGCATCGGTGTGAACTGGGGCAGCCTCGACCAGGATCTGCTGACACGCCTCATGGATGAGAACTCATCCCGGGCCGAGCCGCTGACGGCGCAGCAGGTCATGCGCAGTGCGGTGGTGCTGTCCGCGCTCGAGAGCGCGCGGCGCGCCGAGGAGCTCGGGCTGCCTCACGAACGCATCATTCTGTCCGCCAAGGTGAGCGGTGTGCAGGACCTCATCGCGATCTATCGCGAGCTCAGCTCTCGCTGCGCATACCCGCTGCACCTGGGTCTGACGGAGGCCGGCATGGGCTCGAAGGGGATCGTCGCCTCCACCGCCGGGATGGCCGTGCTGCTGCAGGAAGGGATCGGCGACACCATCCGCGCGTCGCTCACGCCCGAGCCAGGAGGCGACCGCACGCAGGAAGTCGTGGTGGCGCAGGAGATCCTGCAGACGATGGGACTGCGTTCGTTCACACCCATGGTGGTAGCGTGCCCGGGCTGCGGACGCACGACCAGCACGTTCTTTCAGGAGCTGGCGCAGCGCATCCAGTCGCACCTCCGCCATCGAATGCCCGAGTGGCGGCGGCACTATGCGGGGGTCGAGGACATGACGGTCGCGGTCATGGGCTGTGTCGTCAACGGTCCGGGCGAAAGCAAACACGCCAACATCGGTATCAGCCTCCCGGGCACCGGCGAGCGGCCCGTGGCGCCTGTCTATGAGGACGGCGAGAAGACGGTCACCTTGAAAGGCGAGCGCATCGCCGAGGAATTCCAGGACATCGTCGAGCAGTACGTGATATGAGCGAGCTCGCCGAGCGGCGCTGCACACCCTGCACCGGTGGCGCCCCGCCGCTGGCCCGCACCGAGGCGCAGCAGCTGCTGGACAGGCTCGCCTCCGGGTGGAAACTCTCGGACGAGGCGCGCGCGATCCGCCGGGAATTCAGCTTCAAGGATTTCTATCGCACGATGAGCTTCGTCAACGCGCTCGCGCACATTGCGAACATCGAGGACCATCATCCCGACCTCGAAGTCGGCTACAACTATTGCGCGGTGACTTTCACGACGCACGCGGTCCGCGGGCTGTCCGAGAACGACTTCATCTGCGCGGCGAAGATAGACCTCATCCCGTTGAGCTAGGCGCCTGTCGGACTAGCGGGGTCCCCGGGAAATCGAGCGTCTTGACAGACGGACTGTGCGACGACGTCGGTTCCGCTGAAACGGCCACAGGCCAGTTTCAGCCCATAGACAATTGCCGCAGGCCACTTTTTCCAATTAACTAGCTGCCGCGCCTAGCTGCGAGCGGCAGCTCGCCGGTCACCCCCAGGGCGCGCTGGATGAACAGGCGCTTGATCTGCTGACTGCGGTTGACCCAACCCAGCCCCTGTTGCGCAAGCCTGGACAGTGGACCGGAGCCGTGCGCCAGGAAGCGATCGAAGGCTTCGATCGCAGCGCCCATGAGCGCGACTTCGCTCTTGCGCCACCGCTCATATCGTCGCAGCACGCGCAGCGCGCCGGGGTCCTCCCGCTCCCCGCGGGCCGCCAGCAGCAGCTGAGCGAGCGCTGCCGAATCGAGCATGCCCAGATTCACGCCCTGGCCGGCGAGCGGATGAACGACGTGGGCGGCATCGCCCAGCAGGGCTATTCGCTGCGCCACGTAGTGATGAGCGGCGAGCCGCCGCAGCGGGACTGATGCACGCTCGCTGACGAGTCGCGTGGCGCCGAGAGCCAGAGCGGACGCCTTGTCGAGCTCGACGGCGAAGTCCACCGCAGGGGCGGCGAGCAACTCGCCCGCAACCTCGTTGTCCGCAGACCATACGATCGAGCTGGTGCCGTCCGCGAGCGGCAGAAACGCGAGCGTGCCGTTACGCATGAAACGCTGCCACGCAGTGCCGGCGTGCGGCCGCTCTGTCGCCACGGTTGCGACGATCGCTGTTTGACGATAGTCCGAGACCTCCACGCTCAGGCCTACGGCCTGCCTGACTGCCGATTGGGCGCCGTCCGCACCGATCACGAGGCGCGCTGCCAGCGGTCCGCCGCTGGTTTCGACATTGACGCAATCGGCCCTGACATGCAGCGCTTGCAGGTGCGCCGCCTCGATGCTTCCGCCTGCGTCGCTGAAGGCATCCAGCAGGGCTGCCTGCAGCACCCGGCTCTCCACGATGTAGCCAAGGTTCGGTTCGCCTACGTCCGCCGCATCAAAGACCAGGGTCCCGGGAGAATCGGGGGCAACGCTCTCGTGCCACACGCGCATCCGCTCGTACGGACACAAGCGAGCAGCGCGCACGCCGCAGCCGTCCATGCTCAGGCCGCTCACCAGCGACCAGGCCCCCGCGGCATCGAGGATCCGCTCGCTCGCGCGCGAGATCGCAACGACGCGCGGGTCGATCGGCGACTCGCTCGGGGGAAGGCGCGGCCGCTTTGGCTCGAGGACCGCGACTCGCCCGGCGCCGCCTTCGCACCCGCGAACGAGCAGCGCCGCCGCACAAGCTCCAACAGGGCCGCCGCCGACGACGAGCACGTCGAGTATGTCTGTCACGACCGCTACGCCCGCCGGACAGCCAGCCCGCGCGCAAGTCGCGGCGTCGGTCCGCCGAAACCGGCGCTCACTCGCGCGAGCGCGCTCTTGGCAGGCGGCGCCAGATCGAAGAGCAGCAGGCCAAGATCGCGCAGCAATCCCACTGCGGGCCGGGAGTCCGCGAACAGCTTCACGAGCCCGTCGGTGAAGCGCACCACCCCGCTGCGATCGAATGCCCGCCACTTCGCGAAGGTCTGCAGCAGCGCCTGCGAGCCCACATCACCCGCCGCGTTCGCAACAACCTCCGCCAGCATCGCGGCGTCGCGCAGGCCCAGGTTGAATCCCTGCCCCGCTACGGGGTGCAGCGCCTGCGCGGCATTGCCGATGAGCACGGTACGAGGGGCAACAGTGCCGGCCGCACGCGTGAGCTTCAGGGGGTATGAGGCGCGCCGGCCGGCGCCTACGAAACGACCCGCGCGCCAACCGAATCGCGCCTGCAGCTCGCGTAGATACGCGCCCTCATCGAGTGCCAGGATCTGCGCCGCGCGCTGCGGTCGACAGGACCAGATGACGCCGTAGCTGCCGTCGTGAAGCGGCAGCAGTGCGAGTGGCCCCGATGGGGTGAAGCGCTCATAAGCGGTTGCCTCATGCGGCTGGTCCACCGCGACGTTCGCCACAATCGCGACCTGCTCATAGTCTTCGACTTGCGCGGCGATTCCCGCCGCGGCGCGGATACTCGAGTGCGCTCCATCCGCCGCGACGACCAGCCGGGCGGAGGCCCGCTCCCGCGTCCCGGAGTCGCTCGCAACGGTGAAATGGACGCTATCGGGTGTGATCTCGACGCTCTCGGGCCGTGCGGGTACGCGTAGCGCAATGCCGGGTGCCGCAGCGAGCCTCTTCCAGAGCGCCGCGCCGATGACTGTGTTGGCGACGACATAACCGAAAGCGTCGATGCCGTGCTCCTCGGCCCGCAGGCGGGCAAACCCGAAGCGTCCGGCATCCGACACATGGATAGTGCGGATCGCGGCGGCATGCGGGGCGATGTCCGCCCACACCCCCAGAGCCTGGAAGATTCTGCGGCTGGCGTTGCCGAGCGCTGTGGTGCGCTCGTCGAAGCTTGGTTGACTGCTCGAGGCCGGTGCCGTGCCTTCGAGCAGCAGTACGCGTACGCCCGTGTCCGATAATCCGAGGGCGAGGCTCGCGCCAACCAGGCCTCCGCCGACGATCGCAATGTCCACATCGGCGGCTGCCACAGCGCGTTCTGACATGCGCGCTACCCTCCCGCCATGACTGCTTCGATCTCCTCGGGGTCCTTGGGAGCACGCGCCGTGAGCACCTCGGCGCCATTCTTGGTGACCACGACATCGTCTTCTATGCGCACGCCGATGTTGTGGAAACGCTTCGGCACCCCGCGCGCGCCCGCAGGAATATAGATGCCCGGCTCGATCGTCATGGCCATG
>VBNY01000379.1 GCA_005877705.1 Gammaproteobacteria bacterium | reverse complement strand
CTGGTGAACCTCGCCCGCCAGATCGTGTGGCAGTACGGCATGACGCTGGTCCCCGGGATGGGACCGAATCAGCTCAACAATCCCAACAGCGCCGAGCTGCTGGCGAACGGACACATCCTGATCGCGGACGAGAACAATAACCGCGCGATCGAGGTCACCGTCGGGAAGGACATCGTGCGGCAATTCAGCGCCGGGGGCACGGTGAGCGGCGTAGCGTTTGCGAGCCGATTGGCCAACGGCAATACGCTGATCACGGATTCCAACAACAACCGAATCGTGGAGGTGAATGGGGCGGATGCCGTAGTCTGGGAATACCACACCGACACCGACGCCGGCAGCAATCCGGCGCCGCTGCCGACCCGGGCGGTGCGCCTCGCGAGCGGCAATACCTTGATCAGCGATCAATTCAATGATCGCGTCATCGAGGTCACCCCGGCGAAACAGATCGTGTTCCAGCAGGGCGCGCTCAACACCCCAGGGAGCGCTTTCAACCGCTTGAACGGTCCCTATGATGCGAAAGTCGTGGGCGACTTTACCGGCTTGACGCCACCGTTCGACGAATAGGCATCAGCGCCCTCAACCTGCGAGCAGGCCG
Source organism: Gammaproteobacteria bacterium (assembly GCA_005877705.1). Taxonomy (GTDB): domain Bacteria; phylum Pseudomonadota; class Gammaproteobacteria; order Steroidobacterales; family Steroidobacteraceae; genus 13-2-20CM-66-19. The sequence goes on along the minus strand of VBNY01000379.1, from coordinate 3,053 downwards.
CCAGTGCGCTTGGGCCCTGCAGTGCGTGCAGGCTCCGCGCGGGCACTGGCGGTGCGCAGCAGCTCCACGAACGCCGGCGCCGGCACTGCGGGGCTCATCAGGAAGCCTTGCACCGTGTCGCAGCCTTCGGTCCGCAGGAACTGCAGCTGGGCGGCTGTCTCGACACCCTCGGCGACGATCTTGAGATTCAAGTTATGACCGAGCGCGATGATGGCGCGGACGATCGCGGCGTCGTCCGCGTCGGCGCCGATGTCGGCGACGAACGAGCGGTCGATCTTCAGCGTGTCCAGCGGGAAGCGCTTCAGATAGTTCAGCGAGCAGTAGCCGGTGCCGAAGTCATCGACCGCGAGCGCAAACCCGAATTCCTTCAGCGCCAGCAGCGAGCGCCGCCCCGCTTCGGCGTCCTGCATGAGCACCCCTTCGGTGAGCTCGAGCTCGAACAGCGAGGGGGATAGTCGCGCCCGTTCCACGGCCTCGCTGGTGCGGACCAGGATATCCGGGCGCATGAACTCGCGGCCGGAGACGTTCACCGCGATAGAGGGCAGGATCAGTCCCTGGCCGCGCCACTCGCTCAAGTCCCGGCAGACCTGCCGCAGAGTCCAGCGACCGATCTCGCCGATCAAGCCGGTCTCCTCGGCCACTGCGATGAAGTCCGCAGTCGAGATCTGGCCGCGCTCCGCGTGGAACCAGCGCAGCAGCGCTTCCGCGCCGACCACATTCAGGCTGCGCGTGTCGTACTTCGGCTGGTAGTACACCTGCAGCTGCGAGTTCTCGAAAGCCCGGCGCAGCTCCATCTCGAGCGACAGCCGTTTGAGGGCCCGGGCGTTCAAGGTGTTGTTATAGACGCGGAACTGGTTGCGGCCGCTCGCCTTGGCCTCGTACATCGCGCCGTCGGCGTTCTTGAGAAGGCTCTGGGCATCGGTGCCGTGGTCGGGGAACACTGCAATACCGATGCTCGGCGTGACTACCAGCTCGTAGCCCCCCTGCAGGAACGGGGCGGCAAGCGCGGACAGAATCCGTTCCGCCGCCTGCTCCGCGTGCTGCGGACCCAGTTTCCCGCTGAGCACGACGATGAACTCATCGCCACCAACGCGGGCGAGTTGCCCCCGAAGCCGCTCCGTCGCACCGCCCACGCCCTCGACCGGAACTGACGGGTCGTCAGCGACGCTCGAATGAGCCAGCGCGTCTCTCAATCTGCCTGCCACCTGGCGCAACAGCGCATCGCCCGTATCGTGTCCCAGCGTGTCGTTGATGCGCTTGAACTGGTCGAGGTCGACGTACAGAAGAGCCACGCTGCCGTGATGGGCGCTCGCATATGCAAGCGAGCGCGACAGGTATTCACCGATCCATTCACGGTTCGGCAGACCGGTCAGCGCGTCGAAGTAGGCAAGCCGGTGGATGTGCGCTTCCGTTTCCTTACGCTGCGTGATGTCACGCACGATGGTGAGCACCTGACCGGTGGCGTTGGGCAGATAGCGGCACTCGAAATGGCGCACTGCCCGAGCTTCGGCATCGAGCGAAAACTCGAACGCCGCCGGCGTTCCGCGCAGCGTCGTGTCCAGACACTCCATGGCACGCCCCTGTGCCGTCTTGGGGAGCAGCTCGATGAAACGGGCGCCGTCCGGCGCCGACGCCTCGATGAAGCCTGCGACGGGATTGAAGCAGTGGCCGACGTGCCCGTTGGCGTTCACGAGGAACAGGCCGTCCGGAATCGCCTTGAGCAGCGCGGCATTCTTCTGCTCACTGAGCCGCAGCGCATCGATTGTGCGGGCGCCGCGCAACACGTAGCGGATGCGATGACCGAGCAGCGCCCAGTTGATCGGCTTGATGACGAAGTCGGTGGCGCCCGCCTCGTAAGCGCGGTCGATGGACGTCGGATCATCGAGGCCGGTCACCATGACAATCGGGACGTTCAGGCCGCCCGGCAGGGCGCGAATGTTGGTGCACGCCTGATAGCCGTTTCCGTCCGGCATGTCGACGTCGAGCAACGCCATGTGGGGCATGCGCAGCGCACATGCGGCCACGGCCGCATCACCGCTTGCTACCGTCTGCACTACGAAGCCCGAGCTTTCCAGCGTTGCGCGCGCGATCTCGCGTAAGGTCGCGTCATCGTCCGCGACGAGTATCCGAACGGCAGACTGCGGCGTGCTCAGGCTGACCTCCGCATCTCGTACTGTAGCTCGTCGCGCACGCGCTCGTGCAGAACCCGGATCTGTCCGAAGACCTCGCGGGCTGCTGTCAGGTTACCCGCGCGGGCGTTGTCCTCCAACTCGCGGCACAGACGCGCCAGGCTGTGCGCGCCTACATTCCCGTTGTAGGAGCGCCAGGCATGCGCCGCGCGCGCAAGGTTCGCCGCTTCACCGACATCGAGAGCGTGTTCGATGGATGCGACGAGCGTGCCCGAGTCGGACAAGTAGAGCTCCGCGATGTGGCTCAACATGTCTTTCTGACCGCTGCGCGGCAAGGCGCGCAGCGCGTTCAGCGTGGCGCGGTCCAGCAGCAGCTCGTTGTTCGCTCGGGTTTCTCCCGAGGAAGCGCCCGAGGCGGCGGGCTGCGGTGCGGCCTGAGGCTCCGGCGCAAGCCATTTGGCTAGTCATCCATTCCCGCGGCGAGGCATGCTGCGCGGCCGGTGCTGGTCGCGTCGGCTGTCAGTGCAACGATCGGGGTGCGGGTTCCTGCGGCCTCGGCCTCGCGCCGCCGCAGCTCCGCAGTAGCCGAGAAGCCATCCATCACGGGCATCTCGCAGTCCATCAGAACGACATCGAAGCGTTCCTTCGCCAGCCTGTCGAGTGCCTGTTGACCGTCAGCAGCCGTCTCCACCAGCAGGCCGAGCGACGTGAGCATGCCGTTCGCCACTTCGCGGTTCAACGGCTGGTCTTCCACCACCAGCACCCGGCCGCGCAGGCGCGGCACACTGCGAAGCGGCACAGTGGCCGCCTCCGTTCCACCAAGGCTTGCGCCGCCCTCGTTGCCGCGACCGATCAGCGCCCGGTGCAGCTGCGTCAGGCGCAACGGTTTCGTAAGCTCCGCGTGGAACGCCCGGTCGGCCGTAG
>VBNY01000378.1 GCA_005877705.1 Gammaproteobacteria bacterium | reverse complement strand
CGAAAGCGCTCAGCAACACCGTCGCCAGGCCGCACCGATACCAGAATGTATTAGACATAAGGGGCCTCCGTCCTGATCCGCCGGTACATGGCACGCCGTCAAACGATGTTTTGAATCGGGAATGTGCCGCTGATGCGGGTTGGCACGAGTCGTTCAAGGTGGCTTGTTGTTTGGTTGATTCTTGTGATCGAGAATCGGTTTTGCGGCGCGGCGAAACAATGGCCCTATACCGGTGCCCGCAGCCGGGGGACGCTGTAGAGGCGCGAGTAGGGTTTTTATCTACCTGGTCCCGGCCGGCACGATCGCGTCAAGTGCAGATCGCCGTTTTAGTCTTATTTTTCAGCGCCGAAAGGACTACGGCAACGGCGGCAAGTGAGCTGCGTGATCGATTTGACTCGCATCCCCGCGGAAAGTGCCGTCACGGGAAACGCGGCATCAACAGGGGTGCGCCCACGCGAACCTTAGGTGAGCCTCAACAACGGCAATTGTTCAGCGCAGCCGCGCGAGCCTGCTTTCCGTGGGCGCAGTATCGCGCTCGGACACCGGTCGCGTCTGCTCGCGCATCAGATTTGCAAACTCGGTCGCAGACAGCGCCGGGCTGAAGTGGTAGCCCTGATACTGATCGCAGCCCACGGCCTTGAGGAATTCGAGCTGCTCACCCGTCTCGACCCCTTCGGCGACAACCTTCAGATTCAGGCTGTGGGCGAGCGACACCATCGCGCGCACGATGGAGCAGCTTGTCGATGGGAAAGCGTCGCAGGTAACTCATGCTCGAGTAGCCGGTGCCGAAATCGTCCACGGAGACGAGCACACCCATGCGGCTCAAGCTCTCGAGAATCACGACCGATTCTTCGGCGTTGCTCATCACCGCGCTCTCGGTGAGCTCGACTTCGAGGAAGCGCGGCTCGAGGTCGGCGGCCGTGAGCGCGCGGCGGATCATGTCGACCAGGTTCTTGAGGCGGAATTGCGACGGCGACAGATTCACGGCGATGCGCATCGGACGCTGCCCCTGCAATTGCCACGCCTTCGCCTGGCGACAGGCCTCGTGCACGACCCATTCGCCCATCGGATCGAGCAGCCCGCACTCCTCGGCGAGCGGAATAAACAATTCCGCCGTCAACAGCCCGCGTTGCGGATGCCGCCAGCGGATGAGCGCTTCGGCGCTGTGTACCAAGCCTGAGGCGGTGTCGATTTTGGGTTGGTAGTGGAGCTCGAATTGACCCGCCGTGAGCGCGCCGTGCAGATCACTCTCGAGCAGGAAGCGTTCCTCTGTCGATGTGCCCATGCCGGCGGCGTAGCATTCGAAGGTGCCACGACCGCTCTGCTTCGCCGCATACATTGCCGCATCGGCATGAGCGAGGAGCGACTCGGCCGAGCCGCCGTCAGCGGGGTAGAAGGCGATGCCGATGCTGGGGGACGTGTGCACGTCGACGCCCAGCAGCCGCAGCGGCGGCCGCAATGCTTGAATGGCCCGCGCGGCCACTTCCTTGGCCTGCTCGCGTGACTCGATCGGCGCCAGCACGATGACAAACTCATCGCCCCCCAGGCGCACGAGGGTGTCGGCCGTGCGCACTACACTCTTCAATCGCCGGGCGACCTCTTTCAGCAGCTCATCGCCCGCCCGGTGGCCGAGGGAGTCGTTGATGAGCTTGAAGCGGTCGAGATCGAGCAGCAACAGGGCAAATTCATGAATGTCGCGGTCGGCGTGCGCGGAGGCCTGCTCCAGCCTGTCATCGAGGATCGCGCGATTGGGGAGCCCGGTGAGCACATCGTGCGTCGCCAGGTAACGCAACTGTCGGTTTGCGGCTTCCAGCCCCTGAGTGCGCGCGGTAACGACCTGCTCCAGACCTTCCACGTGTCGCCGCAGCACCCGCTCGTTCTGCCATTTGCGGCTCAAGGCGCTCGCGCATTGCAGTATCTCGACGGGCTCGAACGGCTTCTTCAGGATGATCAGCTGGTCGGAGTGGCCGATCCGGGAGAGCAGCTCGCGCCAATCGGATTCCGAATACGCCGAGCAGATGACGATCTGCACATCCGAGTCGACGGCCCACAGGCGCTCGATGGTCTCGAGTCCGTCCCACCCTGGAGGCATGCGCATGTCGATGAACGCCATGGCGTAGGGTCGGCCGTCGGCGAGTGCGCGGCGCACGAGCTCCACGCCCGCCTGGCCCTGCAATGCGCAGTTAAGCTCGAAGCGGGGATAGGGGCTCTCGGTAGCGAGGTCTCCGAGGAGGGCGGCTTCCTCGGCCGCCAGGGCGGCATCGGAGCCGGCGTTTCCCGTCAGGATCTTCTTGAAGTCCTCGTGAATGGCGGGACTATCATCGATGGCCAGAACCCGGTGGGAGACCGGATCGACGGACTTGGTCATGGCGAGGCCTTCGGGGGTGTGAGCGGCAGCTGCAGCGTAAAAACCGCCCCGCAGCCGGGACCGTCGCTGGCGGCGGCCAGGGATCCGCCCAGCTCCCGCGCGGCGAGCGCACCGCTGTGCAGCCCGAAGCCATGACCGTTCTTTCTGGTCGTGAATCCGTGGCTGAAGATTCGGGTCATGTTCTGCGCCGGAATCCCGACACCGTTATCGGTCACGACGATGCTGACACCGAGAGGGCATCGGCTGATGCGAAGGGTCACGCGCTTGTCGCTGCGCTGTGAGTCATCGCACGCGTGCTTGGCGTTTTTCACGAGATTCACCAGAATCTGCAGCGCTCTGTTCTTGTCGACGGTGATCGGCGGCACGTCAGCGAATTCGCGTACCAGCGCAACCCCTTGGCAGGCGAATGCCACGGAGTTCATCCGCAGGCTGTCTTCCACCAGGTCGGCGATCGCCACTGTCTCCGTGACACCGCAGAGCTTGGCGTAACTCTGCTGCATCCGCACGATCTCCTTGATGTGCTCGACGTTCTGCATCAACGAGGCAAGCTCCGTCAGCGTCGCGTCGCGGTCCGCGGTCAGCTGCGCTGCCAGCTGCGCGAGGTACCCAGGAAGCCGCTTGCCGCGCTCGTCCGTCGTGATGAAAGATCCGAGCTCCTCACCCTGTTCCTGCAGCAGCGCGGCGACTCGGCCCAGCCCGGTCACGCGGGATTGGTTGATGCGATCGCAGAGGAGCGCCGCCGAGACGTTAACGCTGTTGAGCACGTTACCTACGTTGTGCAGCACGCTGGTGGCGACTTCAGTCATGCCCGCCTGCCGCGATGCGTCCACGAGATGCTTGTGGGTCTGCTGCAGCGCGGCCTGTGTTGTGATGAGGTCGGTGATATCGGTGATCGTGCCGACGAAACCAGCGACGCCGACGGCTGCGACCACTTGCTCCGCAAAAAACCGGATCGTGCCATCTGCGCCCTGAGTTCGATACTCGAAACGCACGGGCCGCGGCTGCAAGGTGAAGTCGGCCCACGCCTGCTCCATTCTGGCCCGATCCGCCGGGTGCACGCCTTGGGCCCAGTCGTTCAGGCTCTGCTCCGGTGCCAAGGCGAATGTGCGCCGATACGCTGGATTGGTGTACGTAATGTTGCCCGCGGCGTCGGCGTGATAAATCGCGACGGGAGCACTCTCGGCGAGGGGTCCAGCGACGCTGGCCAACGCGGCAGAGGCGGATGCTGCAGCGTCCGCAGGTCTCTGGAGGGGAATGGATTCTGCGCCCATGGATGTGAACGAGTAATACTCGAATCCGTGGAGCCGCTACTGCGAACCCGTATTATGTTTTGCGGAGGGCACTGCGACCTGCGTCGCACCTCTCGGAGCCCCGCACTGCAGCGCTCCGGGGGCGCTAGTGCGATGATTCCTTATTATAATTATGTAACTGGGCGGGTCAGTGGCGGCAGCGCGACGGATCGTTAGTCCGCACTTATCCCGCGACTGG
>VBNY01000377.1 GCA_005877705.1 Gammaproteobacteria bacterium | reverse complement strand
GACAACCGTTGGGCCTCTCCCAGCGATTTCGCGTGGAATGGCACGGGCCCGAATCACAGCCGAGGCACGTTATGGGGAACATCGCTGACGGTGAACTGGCAGAACCCCTGGGGCGCCTTCAAGTCGATCAGCGCGTATCGCAGCACCCGACTGAAATGGGTCGAGGACGTGGACGGTTCACCCATCACGGAGCTCGATTACTACAAGCAGGTGGACCACTACCAGCTCTCGCAGGAGCTCCAGCAGAGCGGCACGTCATTCAGTGACCGGTTGAACTGGGTCGCAGGGCTCTATTTCTTCGGTGAGCATGCCGAGGACACCGAAGGAGCCGATCTGGCCGCTCTCAATACGGCCTTCAGCGCGCTGTTCGGCGCGCCGTTCGATGCCAACTTCTGCCAATGCCTGTACATCAAGAACGAGAGCTATGCCGCCTATGCGCAGGGCACATACAGTCTCGCGGAGCGCTGGCATCTCACCCTCGGCGCTCGCTACACGGACGACCACAAGCGCGTCGACCGCGAGCGACGCGGGTTCGACCCTGTCACCGGGCCGGGCGCTCTGCTGCAGCCTTTCGGTTCGATGAGTGACCGCTTCACCCAGGCATCCCCGCGCCTGGGACTCGACTATCAGTGGACCCCTGATGTGATGACCTACGTGTCCGTTGCACAGGGGTTCAAGAGCGGCGGCTTCAACGGCCGGTCGGACTCGCTCCTCGATTTCAACGAGTACTCGCCGGAAAAGGTCTGGGCGTACGAACTCGGCCTGCGATCGGACTGGCGCGACAAGCGGCTGCGCCTCAATGCGACCGCCTTCTTCAGCGACTACAAGGATCTACAGGTCGCGACCAGCTATTCGAAATTAGTCAACGGCGTGCCGGTGCCGCTGACCATCGTGGAGAACATTCCCAAGTCTCACATCAGCGGCGGCGAGCTGGAGCTGACTGCCGTGCCGCTACCCGGGCTCAAGCTGATCGGTGCGCTCGGCATTACGCATGCCCGGTACGCCGAGGTCAATGCCACGTCGCAAGTCACCACCGCCATGGATTTCCCCAACACGCCGAGCGTGACTTACAACCTCGGCGCGGAATACAAGACGCCGTTGACCGATCAGTATGCAATCGTCGGGAGGGTCGACTACACCCACAAGAGTGCGATCGAAACCGATCTTCTCAACAGTCCGCTGCTGCGGCAGCCGCCCTACGGACTGCTCGATGCCCGATTGACGCTCGACCCACGCAGTGGCAAGGGCGTGTCGTTTTCCGTGTTCGGCACCAACCTGACGAACGAACACTATTTCACTGGCGGTGCCACCAATTACGACACCAGCCTCGGCTGGGCATTCGTCGACATGGCGCCCCCACGCGAGTGGGGAGTCACGGCCGAGTATCGCTTCTGAGAGGTCCGCACTCGCACCTCAATGCGCTGAGCCGGCTGCCTCGCGGGCGCGCTCGCGCACGTAGGCGAAAATCGCACGCACATCGTCTTCGCTCAATTCGTCATACTTCGGCATGCCCTGTGCGGCCAAAGTACCGTCATGGAGTACCGATCTGAAGGATTCCCAGTGCAGGGCCAGCAGTGATTCACGCAGATCCGGCGCGATCGATCCTGTGCCCTCCACATTGCCCCCGTGGCAGAGAAAGCACGTCGAGTTATACAGCCGCTTGCCAGCGGCCGCCTGTTTGGGGTCGATGACAAGGGTGGGATCATTCACCGCATTGACGGCGTAACGCGGAGGTTTGCCAGGCGGCAAGGCCGCGTGCTGGCCGAGCGCGAAGCTGAGGAGGCGGCGGGGTTGCTCGTCGAAGCGCCAACCGTAGTCAAAAAGCTTCGCGCCATTGCCCGCACTGCCGCCGTAACCGACGAGTACGCAGACGTACTGTACGGCATCGACTTCGTAGGTCGTGGGGGCTGCGATGATGCCGAGACCAGCGTCGAAGCTCCAGAGCCTCTCTCCACTGCGGGCGTCGTAGGCGATGAATTGTCCGCGACCGATGCCTTGGAACACGAGGTTGCCGGCGGTCGTCATCGTGCCGCCGTTCCAGAAGCTATCCGGATAGCGCACTTCCCAGCGCTTCTTTTGTGCGACGGGGTCCCACGCCAGGAGCCCTGCCGTACCATCATCGGGATCTTGCACGACCAGCTCTGATTTCACGGCCAGTGCGGGGAAATAGCGCCGCCTGTCGTTGTCGAAGGCCTTGAGGTCATCGTCGCTTGCCGAGGGTCCGATCCGCATGGCGAGCTTCATAGTGGGGATGTACACCAATCCGGTGCGCGGATTGAACGACATCGGCTGCCAACTGTGGGCGCCCGCGCTGCTCGGCCAGAAGAGCACGGGGCCATTCTGATAGCGCAGATTCGGCATCTCGACGGGGCGGCCCGTGGCGAGGTCGATCCGCTCGGCCCAGGTGACCTTGGTGAATTTCTCCGCTGAGATCAGCTTGCCCGTGGCTCGATCGAGCACGTAGAAGAAGCCGTTCTTCGGCGCCTGCATCAGGACCTTTCGCAGGCGTCCGTCGAGCTTGAGATCGGCGAGGATCATCTGTTGGGTCGAGTCGTAGTCCCAGGACTCGCGCGGATTCACCTGGTAGTGCCAAAGGTATCGGCCGGTGTGAGCATCGAGCGCGACGATGGAGGACAGAAAAAGATTGTCGCCCCCGCCCGGACTGCGGATGTCGGCGCGCCAGGGGCTGCCATTTCCCACCGCAAGATAGATGCGGTTGAACTCGGGATCGTACGTGATGTTGTCCCAGACGGTGCCGCCGCCGCCCCAATGCCACCATTCGCCGGCCCAGGTCTTGGCGGCCATCGTCATGGCCGCGTCTTCGAAGCCCTTTTTCGGGTCGCCGGGAACGGTGTAGAAACGCCACAGTTGCCTGCCGGTTTCGGCGTCATAGGTCGTCACGTAACCGCGCGTGCCGAAATCTGCACCGCCGTGACCGATGATCACTTGGCCATTGAACACGCGCGGCGCACCCGAGATCGCCTTGCGAGCTTTCGGATCCTCGAAAGTCTGGACACTCCAGATGCGCTTGCCGCTCTTGGCATCGAGCGCGATCAGTCGGCCATCGACAACGCCCACATA
>VBNY01000323.1 GCA_005877705.1 Gammaproteobacteria bacterium | reverse complement strand
ACGCGTCGCTGCGGCCGTTCGTGCGGCAATTTCCGAGTATCTGGGCGTGCTGTCGAGACAGATGCAGTGACGCACCACGCCGCTCACGGCGCCCCCTGTCACGTGGCCGCATGCGGCTTGCTGCGACCGCCGCGCTTGAGTGCCTTGCAGGACCGAGTCACCGCCGTCCCCAAAGCAGCGCGCGCGTCCTCCTCACTGAGGCGTCCTGCCGCATCCGCAACCTCGCTCGGCACCCATTTCGGAAACGGAATCTCGCTGCTGACATGATAGCCCGAGGGTGTGTGCTCCTGATGAACCTGCGCGAGCTGCCCCGGATGGAAGTCATTCGCTGCCCTGACCAAGGCGGGCCACAGTCGCCGATGAACAAAGGTCACCTTGCCATCGACCAGGCGGCACACGAGGATGTCAGGTGCCCCACTGAGCATCCCGAAGATGGCGAAGATCTGACGGCCCTTGGGGTGGGCCCACCAGCTGCCCTTGATCGGCTCGCCGGCAATCACCTCCGCCAGACGCGGCACGGGTCCCTTGCCCGATGCGAGCACGATGCCATGCTCGCGAACGAACGACATTGCATCGTCTGCGGTCATTTGTCTCTTGGGAAGATTGGTGGAGCGCACGCTATTATCGTTGCAGGAGGGCTCGCTATGCCAGTGTGGCTTCAGGCCGACCGGCGCTTCTCGGCACAGGCTGCAGTTCGCATGATCGCTCCCACGCTTGTGCTGCTCGCGAGCGCAGCGCTTGCTCCCGCAGCGCGCTCCACGGACAGCTCGCCCCAGCAGACATCCGCGCAGTTGATCAACGAGCTCGGACTGCACGTCGCTGCGCAACCGGTGCGCGAGCGCGCCGGGTGGAAGCCTCCGCGCAAGATCCTGGTCGTGGCCCGCCTGCATGAGCACCTGCGCGACTTGCAGCAGGTCGCGCCCCAAGTGAAGCTCGTTGAACTCTCCTCGCATACGGCCCCGCGTGACATCGCGGAGGCGGATGCAGCGCTCGGAATCTGCACCGGGGATGTGCTGGAGGCGGCGAAACAGCTGCAGTGGATTCAGTGGCTCGCGGCCGGCGTCGAGGATTGCGTGCAGCAGCCTGCGGTGCGCGAGCGCCGCGTGCTAGTCACCAATATGCAGCGCGCCGCTGGGGCGAGCATGGCCGAGCACGCGATGGCCATGATGCTGATGTTGAGCCGCCACCTCAAATATTTCGTCAGCGAACAGCAGCGCGCGCACTGGGCTGACGCGGAACAGACGGCGCCGGAGCTCGTGGATCTTGAAGGCAAGACGATTCTGGTGGTCGGCCTCGGGGGTATCGGCACTGAGGTGGCCAAGCGCGCCCACGCGTTCGGAATGCGCGTGATCGCCACGCGCGCGAGCGGGCGCACGGGACCGGACTACGTGAGCTATGTGGGTCTACCGGACGAGCTTCTGAAGCTCACCAAAGACGCGGACTTCATTGTCAACTGCGCGCCGCTCACCGCACAGACGACCGGGATCTTCAACAAGGAGTTCTTTGCCGCGATGAAGCCGACGGCATATTTCATCAACGTCGCGCGCGGCGGCAGTGCGGTGACCGCAGATCTCATCGCGGCGCTGCATGACCAGCGGATCGCGGGCGCTGCGCTCGACGTGACGGATCCCGAGCCCTTGCCGTCCGACAACGCACTGTGGCACATGCCCAACGTAATCATCACGCCGCACGTGTCAGCCTATACCCCCGTAGCGGACGAGCTCCGCCTCGCAGTGGTCCGCGAAAATCTGCGTCGCTACGTCGCCGGTGAGCCGATGCTGTCGGTGGTCGATGTCGAGCGCGGTTACTGAGGGCCGAGGTCCTCTTCGTTGAGGAGGGTGATCGATGCTGAGATATACCATTGAGATCGTCGGATGGCTCGCTGCGGCCCTGATGCTGTCGGCCTACCTGATGCTCACGATGGGCAGAATCAGCGGGCGATCGAGGCTCTATCAGTGGTTGAACGTCTTCGCGGGCGCCGGTTTCATCCTCAACAGCGGCTGGAATGGCGCCTACCCGTCGGCCTTCATCAACGTGGTTTGGGTGATCATCGGCGTCTACGGAGTCCTACCTCGCCCGGCCGCCGGATCTGCGACTGCCGCTCAGTAGCTCAAGCCACAGGGACAGATCGCCGCAAGCCGACCGCAAGGCGTGGCGGCCTTCAATCTCCGTATTCGTCGTGACGGCGTACCCAGAACGGTCCACGGTCGCCTTCGTCCCGGCCCTTGGGTGTGAGATCGAGGTAGTGGTAGTCGACATTCACGATGTCGATGCCGCGTGCGTACGTCGAGTACGTATGAAACACGCGATCATCGTCATCTTGGTAAAACACGCTGACTCCCTCACGCTCCGGACTATCGGGATCCTGGAATTTGTAGTTGTAAAAGGCCTTGTGGCTCGCCACCTCCTGCGGCGTAAACGACACGCGAAAGTCGAAATTGAAGTCGGTGCCGAACGATGACACCCACTTGAAGCTCCAAGCCATGCGCTTGTGGTAGGCCGCGAGCTTGGCGTAGGGGGCGCGCGATACCGCGATCATGGTCACGTCGCGGTGGTTCAGATGCACGATGACCCCGTTGAAATTGTCGGCCCAACGCGAACAGTGCGGGCAGCCGGCGTCCCAATCCGGTCCAAACATGAAGTGATAGACGATCAGTTGGCTTCTGCCGTCGAACAGCTCGGCCAGTGTCTCTGTGCCGCCGGCGCCCTCGAAGACGTACTGCTTGGTAACCGCCTCCCACGGCAAATCGCGCCGCTGCCGATTCAACTGATCACGCAGGCGCGTGAGCTCTTTCTCCTGGATCAGCAGCTGCTGGCGCGCTGCGAGCCACTGGTCGCTCGTCACAACCGGGTGCTTCACCGACATGAGAACCACCTCTGTCCGCCGTGCTGCCTGCACTATACGGCAGCCTCATCCGGCACGCTCCTGCGGACGAGTCAGGCTCTGGGATGCGTCAGCGGCGCGGACCGACCGTGGGTGGATCGGCAGCGTCGGGATTGATTACGTCGAAATGCGCGGGGAGCTGCGCGTAGAACAGTCGAATCTTCTCCCGGTGCAGCAGCTCCAACAGCTTATCGGTCTCCGCGTCCGTGACGATGAATTC
>VBNY01000322.1:3285-5582 GCA_005877705.1 Gammaproteobacteria bacterium | reverse complement strand
GAAATACCACCGTCTACGTAGTTGAGTCTACTCCACGTTAGCAACCCACCGACTGGCGGCTTGCGGGTACCCACCCGAACATGGCGTGACGTGACAGGGGGCATTTCCCCCAAAAGCGGGGTCGACATGTGGCGTGGGATGCAGAAGGCGGCAAATCCGGCGGCAGGACGCGGATTCACGCTGTTGGAGCTGCTGGTCGTCATGGTAATCATCGGGTTGCTGGCGGGCTTCGTGGCGCCGCGCTATTTCTCGCAGGTCGGCAAATCGCGGATCAAGGCGGCCCGCGCGCAGATCGATGCGCTCGACAAGGCGATCGAGCAGTTTCGCCTCGACGTCGGCCGTCTGCCGAGCAGCGAGGAGGGACTGGCGGCGCTCAACACACCTCCTCAGGGAATCGCCAGTTGGGAGGGGCCGTACCTCAAGAAAGAGGTGCCGCTGGATCCCTGGGGCCACCCCTACTTGTACGTGCAGCCTGGAACCCACCAGAACGACTTCGATCTGATCTCTTACGGCAGGGATGGCCGAGAGGGCGGCAGCGGCGAGGATGCCGACATTACTAACTGGTGACAGCCAAGTGGAGTTTCGCATCAAGGCCCTAGACAGCTCGCACGGCGTGATCGCCTGCGTGCTCGATGCCGTGGACGAGGCCGACGCACGCCGGCAGCTCGCGCTCAAGGAGCTCAAGGTCATCTCGCTCGAGCCGGTGCGGCGCCTGCGGCTGCTGATGCGCCCGGCGCAGCTGCAGCTGGCAGTATTCAGCCAGCAGCTGGTGTCGCTGCTGGATGCGGGCCTGTCGCTCGTCGAGTCCCTGGAGGCGCTGGCGGAGCGCGAGTCGAGTCAGGGCACCAAGCGCACGCTCGACCGGATTCTGGCGCGGCTCTATGAGGGACAGACACTCGCCGCGGCGCTGGCGGAGCATCCGGCGACTTTCCCCGAGCTATACATTGCATCCGTGCGCGCGAGCGAGCGGACCGGCGCGCTGCGCGAGGCGCTCACGCGCTACATCGCGTATCAGGAGCAGGCCGATGCGCTGCGCAAGACGCTCGTCAATGCCTGCATCTATCCGGCCGTGTTGCTGATCGCCGGCGTGCTGGTGATGGTATTCCTCATGGCCTACGTGGTGCCGCGCTTCAGCGCCATCTACGAGGATGTCGGCAGCGACCTGCCCATGGCCTCGCGCCTGCTGCTGCAGTGGGGCCAACTCATCGATGCACATGCGGGCGCGGTGGCAGTGAGCGGGCTCGCGTTGCTCGGCGGCGCGTTCTACGGTTTCGGCCGGCCGGCGGTGCGCGCAGCGATAGGCGCCTGGATCACCCGCATCCCGGCGGTTGGCCGCCAGCTGCACATCTATCAGCTCGCGCGGCTGTATCGCACCACCGGCATGTTGCTGCGTGGTGGCATGCCGGCGGTGTCGGCTCTGCAGATGACGGCGGGACTGGTGCGTGCGAGCTCCCGCACCGCCTTTGCCGCCGCTACTCAAGCCGTGCGCGAGGGGCAGTCGCTCGCCCAGGCCATGGAGCGTCATGGGCTCACGACCCCGGTCGCGGCGCGCATGCTGCGAGTCGGCGAGCGCAGCGGCAACATGGGCGAGATGATGGAGAGGATCGCGGCCTTCTGCGACGAGGAGCTCGCGCGCTGGGTCGCGATCATGACCCGCCTGATCGAGCCGGTGTTGATGTCCGTGATCGGTCTGGTCATCGGCGTGATCGTCGTGCTCATGTATTTCCCGATCTTCCAGCTCGCCGGGAGCATCCGATGAACGCGGCCGTGGAGGAGTTGCACGAGGTAGCGGCGGATCCCGTACCGGCCGCAGTGCCGACTGCGACTCTCGATGAGGCCGCGATTGCGCGCGCCATGGCCGAGGCGCAGCAATCAGGCCGCGCGGCGCTGGAGATTCTTGCGGAGCATTCCGCGCTCTCGGGCGTCGCCTTCGCGCGGGCGCTCGCGGCGGCGTTCGACTATCGCTTCGTGACGGCGCACGAGCTTGCCCAGATGGAGCCTGACTTCTCCGTGCTGCCGCCTGCCGAGGCAACCAGGCGCCACTGTGTGGTGGTGCATGAAGGCGAGCAGCTGCTGGCCATCTTCACGGACCCGTTCGATGCCGCGCTGCGCGGCTGGCTGGAGGTGCGGATCGCAGCGCCGATCGAGTGGGCGCTCGCCTGCCGCGAGGAGGTTGCGAGTCTCGTCGCGCGCCGCGCGGAGGGTCTGCGCGCAATCGACGCCGCGCTGCCCGATACCCAGCGGGGCGCCCAGGCGGAGCAGGTCGAGAATCTCTCCTACGTATCGATCAGCGAAGA